>DAOLCX010000358.1:0-4011 GCA_035327685.1 Pirellulaceae bacterium
ACCGGTTCGTCAAAGTTTGGAAACTCGTAACCCGGTCGAGTGGATTCGAGTGCATGACGTTCCTGACTTTGTTTATTTCAACCATGCGGCCCATATCAATCGGGGCGTCAGTTGCGTGAGTTGTCATGGCCGAGTCGATACGATGGAAGTCGTCACGCAAGTGGAATCGTTGTCTATGAAGTGGTGTTTGGACTGTCATCGAGAACCGGAACGGCATTTGCGCGATCCGAATTTGGTCACAAAATTGGACTTTGTGCCCGATGGCGACCCGTTGGAATACGGCAAGCACTGGAAGAATGAGCTCAAGATTAATACCAACGTCAGTTGTTCGACTTGTCACCGATGAACCAATTTCAAACGCATCGACCTGGTCGCGAAATGGCGGCCGAACCCGTGTTGAGTTACGACGACCTGGAACAATGGGCGCAGTCACCTGCTGCGCGCGAAGCGATCGAACATGATTTTGGCGCGGCGGTGGAAGGGCACGAAGCGGACGACGGATATTCTCGTCGACGTTGGCTACAGTTGATGGGAGCGTCCCTGGCATTGGGCGCTGCCGCGGGTTGCCGTTATCAGCAAGAGATCATTGCCCCCTTTGCCTTTCGTCCGCACAATCGAATCCCGGGGGTCCCAGAGCATTTCTCGACCATGATCGAGTTTGCCGGTGTCGCCCGCCCCGTTGTAGCAACTTGTTACGATGGCCGCCCCACCAAGCTGGATGGCAATCCCCATCATCCCGACAATTTCGGGGCCTCGGATGCCTTCACTCAAGCCAGAATTTTGGAATTGTACGACCCGGATCGGCTGCGGGAAATTCAACAGCGTGATGGTGTTGGTGGGTGGAAGTCTGCGAACTGGGACGACTTCGTGGCCGCGCTCAAACCGGTATTGGCGCAATCCGATTTGTCGCGTGTAGCGTTCTTGGCGGAGCCGACCTCATCGCCAACCATGTTGTCGTTGCGCGATCAATTGACCGCTCGCAAAGCAAAGTGGTTCACATTCACATCGATTTCCGACGATAACGCGCGGGATGGGATGCGGGCCGCGTTCGGCCGAGTCGTTCGACCTCATTATCATTTTGATCGGGCGAAAGTCATTATTTGCCTGGACGCCGATCCGCTTCATTTTGACCCGGCGGCTATCCGCAATAGTCGTCAGCTGGCTCAGGGCCGCGACGCTGACCATGGTGTCATGAGCCGCTTGTATTGTGTCGAGAGCCATTACACGATCACGGGTGCCAATGCGGATCACCGCATGTCGATCCCCAGTGGCAAAATCGACAGTTTTCTGAGATCACTGGCCGCGCGAGTGTCGGAAAAGAAAGCGGGAGATGACGTCGATCGCGGTTTGAGTTACCGTCGAAAACTGTTGGACGCCATGGCCCAAGATCTGGTGGATCATCCAGGTGCCGGTCTGATTATTGTTGGCGAGCGGCAACCACCCCACGTTCACGCTGCGGCTCATCGACTGAATGCCAAACTCGGCAATGTGGGAACGGTCGTCACTTACACCGACGATCCAGACGAACAACGCGGCGGGATGTTGGCCGCGATGACTGAATTGACCCAAGGAATGAGTTCCGGGCAGTTCGACACGGTGTTCATCATCGGCGGCAATCCTGTGTTCGATGCCCCAGCCGACTTGTCGTTCGCCGGCAACCTGGCAAAAGTCCCCAGGAAGATCCATTTCTCGCTGTATCGCAACGAAACAAGTTTGACTTGCGACTGGGTCGTCAATCTGGCACATCCCCTCGAATCGTGGGGTGATGCCCAAGGTTATGATGGCAGCCATTGCCTGGCCCAACCGCTGATCTTGCCTTTGTTTGGCGGAAAAAGCGAAATTGAAATCTTGTCCAGCTTACTTGGCCACGATGACTCGGGTGAAAAACTGGTCAAAGAAACGGCGCGCCTGTTGCATGCCCGAAACGATTTTGACAAGGCCTGGTTGCAATGGGTTCATGACGGGTTTGTCGCCGAATCGCAGGCTCCCCCGGTTGAGATCGCGGTGCAAGATGCGCCCATCGACGGACCAGACGAAGCCTGGTTGACCGCTTGGCAAAGCGGCGACCCTTTGGAATTTGTATTTACTCCCAGCCATTCCGTTTACGACGGACGGTTTGCCAACAGTGGGTGGCTGCAGGAACTCCCTGATTTCATTACCAAAATGACCTGGGACAATGCAGCCCTCGTCAATCCTGAAACCGCTCGGGCCTTGGGTCTGCGACAAGACATGTTGTATTCATTCCAAGTGGATGGGCACGACATTCGTCTGCCGGTGCACATTCAACCAGGTCAAGCCCGCGGCTCGATTGCCGTGGCCATTGGATATGGCCGAACGGCGGCAGGTCGAGTCGGGGGCGATTCGGCGGCCGGAGTCAAACCGGTTGGCCACAGTATTGCTGCTTTGCGCTCGACCAAAACCTGGCATCATTCAACGAGCGGAAAGGTCTTCGTCAACAGCCGCACGTATTATCCGCTGTCTGTGGTTCAGGAAAACTGGGAAATCGATCAGATGGGCCGAGGTGAAATTCAGGCCCGGATGTTCATGGATCGCAAAGGGAATCGGAGTGCGTTGCTTCGCGAAGGGACCTTTGAAAGTTATCAACAGTTTCTCCAAGAACATCCGCTGCCGCATCAGGATCATGCTCAAGATCATTCGGGGCATCATTCGCAGTCGAAGCCGACTTCGACTCCTTTGCCGATTGTGAATCCTTCCCTCGCAGCGGCCACGGCAATGCCGCTCGTGACGTTGACGGCGGCCAAGAAGGGGGATGATCACGGCGGACACGCTCCGCAGTGGCCGGAAGGATTTCACCAGCATCACGAGATCGTGGATTTGACTCCCGGCGTGCGGATGGAGTACACCAAACAACGCGATATCCGCGACCCACATGGCCGACCCATTGCCGCCTGGGGGATGTCGATCGATTTGTCGAAGTGCACGGGCTGTAATGCCTGCGTGGTAGCCTGCCAATCAGAAAACAACATACCGATTGTCGGCAAGTCAGATGTGCGTCGGGGTCGCGAGATGCACTGGCTGCGGATCGATCGTTACTTCGGTGACAACCTGTATAACAAGGAAGCTGCTGAATCGGATGACAAGCAGATCATCCATCAGCCGGTGACCTGTCACCATTGCGAAAACGCACCTTGCGAAACCGTTTGTCCCGTGGCGGCTACCACCCATTCCAGTGAAGGCCTGAATGACATGGTGTACAACCGTTGCATCGGCACCCGGTATTGCGGCAACAACTGCCCCTTCAAAGTGCGTCGGTTCAATTACTTCAACTATACGGACGCGGTGACGTTTCTCAAGTATCCCGGCGCTGACAAGTTGCCTGGTCCGGACCTGGCCATTCAGAGCATGATGATGAATCCGGAGGTCACGGTGCGCAGCCGGGGTGTCATGGAGAAGTGCACGTTTTGTGTACAACGGATTCAGAATACGAAGATCAAGGCTCGAGTTGAGCACCGCGAGATCGGCCCGAACGAAATTCAGGTGGCGTGTCAACAAGCCTGTCCGACGCAGGCCATCGAGTTTGGCGACCTGAAGAATCAACACAGCCGAGTCCATGCGGCACATCACAACCCTCGGGCGTATTACATGCTCGAAGAGTTGAATATTGTGCCGCGAACAAAATATCTGGCCCGGGTGCGCAACCCGCATCCAGCGTTGGTAGATCACGACGACCGCAAACCGAAACACGGATAAGTGAGACGACGAGACGATGGCAACCACGGTTGACACACATTGGGACAACACGCAGGAGGACCCCGGCAAACGCGCGCCGCTGGTGTTGGGAGGGCTCGATTACGCTGGCGTGACCGACTCGGTCGCTGGCATTTGGGAATCGCGCCAACCGCGCACCTGGTGGGTGGTGTTTGTACTGGCTGTGATCTGGCTGGCGATCTTGGGCGGTTGCATTTTTCATTTGTTTATGAAGGGTGTGGGGGTCTGGGGCAACAGCAATCCGGTATTCTGGGCATTTGATATTGTCAACTTCGTGTTTTG
>DAOLCX010000359.1:0-4009 GCA_035327685.1 Pirellulaceae bacterium
AAACTCGGACAGGTCCCCCAGCCCCAAGCTGAGCATTTGCAAGATTGTCCCTGCCAGATTGGCGCGGCGAATCTCCGGCGTCGTATAGGCTGGCCGCGACTGGAAATCGGCTTCGTCGTACAAGCGAATACAAACGCCCGGCCCGACCCGGCCACAGCGCCCCGCGCGCTGATTGGCGGCCGCCTGCGAAATCGGCTCGATCGGCAGACGCTGCACCTTGCTCCGCGGCGCATAGCGGCTGATTCGGGCGGTCCCTGCATCGACCACGTAGCGGATCCCCGGCACCGTGATCGACGATTCGGCGACGTTGGTAGCCAGCACAATCCGCCGCCGCGCATGCGGTTCGAAAATCGCATTCTGCTGAGCCATCGTCAGCCGTGCATAGAGCGGCAACACTTCGCACCGGCCTCCAGCGACCACCGATTGCCTCAACAAGTTCGCCGCGCGATGAATGTCTCCTTCGGTCGGCAGAAAGACCAGCACATCGCCACCCGCGTCAGGCCCGCGCCCTTCCAGCAGGCGCGCGCAACAATCGGCGGCGGCTTCGGCAGTGTCGGATGAACCGCCGGTCGATGGTTCATAGCGGATTTCGATGGGAAACGTCCGCCCCGGCACTTCAATAATCGGCGCTGGCTGACCGGCGGCGTCTGCAAAATGGGCGGCGAACCGCTCTGTATCCAGTGTCGCCGAAGTTACGATCACCCTCAGCTCTTGGCGCTTCTCAAGCAGTCCCTTCACATAGCCAATCAACAGATCGATATTCAGCGATCGCTCGTGAGCCTCGTCGATGATCAAACAATCGTAGGCCAACAGCCGTCGATCCCGCTGCGTTTCCGCCAACAGTACGCCATCGGTCATGACCTTGACCAGCGTCGTCGGCGCGGTGGAATCGGTAAAGCGAATTTTGAAGCCGACGACCGTCCCCAGCGGCGAACCGAGCTGCTGCGCCAGCCGCGCCGCCACACTCCGCGCGGCGATGCGACGCGGTTGCGTGTGGCCGATCATCCCCGCTACTCCCAGCCCGGCACGGAGCGCAATCAGCGGTAGTTGCGTTGATTTGCCGGACCCCGCTTCGCCGCTGATGATTGTCACGCGATGACTGCGGATTGTCTCGGCAATCTGATCGGCATACGGCGCCACGGGGAGGGACGTGTCGATGGAGATCGGCCGCGCCGCCGCCAGCCGCCTTTGTTCGCGGAGCGCGATTGAGCGCTGCAACACCTCGAACCATCTCCGCGATTGTGCTTCCCGGTCGCGCGGCGCACTCCTTTCGATCCGCTTCCACCAGCGAGCCAATCGCTCCTGATCCCGGAGCATGGTTTGCGAAATCGAAGTCGGATCCATCATTCTACGTTTGCTGTGGTGGTTATCGATTCGGTAAAAAGATAACCTATTCGACTGGTATCTTCTGCGGCGGCCAGGCCTAAATCATGGGTCTCGGCAGCAATCCCTTTTGATTTCCCGTTCGGGCGAATTCGAATTCCTATACGAATTAACCGTTGTCTTTGTCCCGGTCGGGTCAAAAAAGCTTGACGCCGAGCCCCTTTGTGATGTTGTAACCTTTTACGGTATTGATGGCCCATCTTGGTTCTGGTGCGTTCCGCACGTCGTCTTGTTGTAGATTGAATCCCTGTGAGTGTCGCAGATCGTTTCGTCCAAGCGAACGTGTTTTGTTGAACGACTTGCTCCACGGAGGCCAGAATATGAGTTCTGAAAGGTAGCCGGAGCGATTGATGACCGAGCGCTCGACCTTGGGAACATACTATAAGTCGCCCGGGCCACTATCAATGTTTTGCGCGTCCTGCCGCAAAGTGTCCTTTTGGTTCTGCACCATGCTGGCCACGTCCGCCAGGAGTTGTTTGGCGTCGTAGGCAATGCCGTCTTTGATGGTCCACACCACGCCCCCCACGCGGGTGGCGCGGTCCGTTTCATCGTCGAGCTTCAAAGCCCCGGTGCCGTAGAGGACTTTCAAATTCTGCAACGGGTTCTCTCCGACAATCACCAGATCGGCCAGCAGTCCCGGACGCACGACGCCGAACTGGATCGGTTCGCGGCGCGGCTCAAACAGAGTCAACGCGCCGTTCAGGGTCGCGCATTGGATGACTTCCAGCGGATGAAATCCGGCTTCCTGCAGTAACTCCAGCTCTTCGATGTAGCCAAAGCCGAAGGTCTTGTAAATGAAACCGGAGTCAGAACCGGTGGTTACGCGGCCCCCCATTTTTTTGTAGTCGTTGAGGAGTCGGAACCAGACTTGATAAAAATTCCGCCAGGCGACCTCGTCGGTCGTAGTCCAGTAGAACCAATACGAGCCATGATTCTGGCGGCTCGGCTCGTAGAACGCCATCAGCGATGGGAGTGTATAACGGTCATGCCACTCGGCGGTGCGGGCGCGCATCAGGTCGCGCCCGGCGGCATAGATGTTGAGTGTCGGGTCGAACACCGTCCCCAGCTTGAGGTGCTCTTCTAAATAGGCGTTCCATTGAGGGCTTCCAGGCGGGTGAATCTGGTCCCACAGCCGCGCGACTTGTCCAAATCGGTCCTGTTCGTTGTCGTAGTTGTAATCCGCCGGGAACGGCTGGATGGTGTGGTCGCGGAGGAGAGCTTCAAAATGTCCGTAGAAATGGGTGACAGTTCCCAATCCCAAGCGGGCCGCGTCGATGGCGTTCATGTGCGCGACACCTAATTGGCCCAGGTGAGCTGTCGATCCCAATCGCGCGCGGCGGGCTTCGTCCAGCAAAGCCCGCATGATGTCGGGGGGGTAGGAGCCCAGTTTGAGTCCGTCGATCCCCAACGCCGGAGCGCTTTCCACCCATTTGCGGGCATCGTCCGGCGTGCGGATTTCGTTCGGCGGACGTTGATAGTTGAAAATCCGGGGAGCGACGATTTCGTTGCGCTCACTGCGCCCTTTTTCGTTGACCGTCCATTCGTTGCCGGCCAACGGGACGCCGCGGACAGTGGTCACGCCGTGCGCCAGCCACAATTTATAGACGTACTCTGCTTCGGGAGCTTTGGGGTGACTTCCGGCGTGCGCGTGCATATCGACAAAGCCGGGAAGGATGTACATGCCCGCGGCGTCGATCACGTGATCGGCGTTTTCGGGGACCGCGCCGCCAATTTTCTCAATGCGATTTTGTTTGATCGTGATATTGACCGGCCCGCGCGGCGGAGCTCCGCTCCCGTCAATCAAAATGCCGCCGCGTATGACCAGCGTGTCGAACGGGCCCAACCCTTCATCCGTGCGGCGGTCGGGCGCCGACACGAGCGGTTGGGCCACAACGAGGGTCGCACTCGGCAGCAGCATCGCCAGGCACCAGGCCCAAGTTCGCAACAAGTTGAGGCGCAGAAGGCGCGTCGGGTTCATTTTGTATTCCTCGCCAATTTTGTGTTACAGATTGGCCTTCCATTGTAGTTGAAAAAGGCGGAGATCGCGCATGAAAAAACCCGGCCGGTCGGCCGGGCTTGATATCGAGGGCACAGACGAAATCTCGAGGAGATCTATTCCCAATCTTCCTCGTCTTCTTCCTCTTCTTCTTCGTCTTCTTCCTCGTCGTCCCAAGCCTCGTCTTCGTCCTCTTCCCAGTCTTCTTCTTCCTCTTCGTCATCATCTTCTTCGAGGTCGTCGTCAACTTCTTCCCAGTCGCCTTCATCCACGTCGTCAACTAAGTCGTCTTCCTCTTCGTCGTCAAATTCGTCTTCCTCTTCGTCGTCGAACTCCTCGTCATCCCACTCGTCATCGTCTTCGAGGTCGTCGTCCTCATCGTCCTCGACATCCTCCTCATCCATGTCGTCGTCGATGGCGACTACAGGAACGATGACCATTGACCAGAGCCATTCGAACTCTGCGCGCGATGATCGGTGTTTGCGTGGCGAAATCGTGACGGTCACGTGACGTCCTCCTCTGGTTCAAACTCGTAAGGTCAATGATCTTCCGTCATACTGGAATTCCCAGATACGGTAGAATTTTGGTCAAAAAAAGTCCACGGGGGCAAGCCTACTCCCCGCAATTTAT
>DAOLCX010000360.1:0-4001 GCA_035327685.1 Pirellulaceae bacterium
GGCAACGCGACTTGGCCGACGCGGGGCCACAGAATGGGGAGCCAAATCGGCGGGTGCTATGCAACATATGATGTCCGTCAAGACCACCGCTTCAGCTACGGCATCCTGCACGCTCTCCACGTCGGCCAAGTGGCGCTCAAACACCGCCCGTTCCTCGTCCGACAATTCATCATGTAAGTAACAAAACGAATTCCATAGTATGTCCGCATTCGGTTCGTCCGGGTTGAAATCCCATTGTGGTTCGCGCTGTGATTTATTCGGTATTTCCATGTGATCGTTCCGCAGTCTTGGTGGGAGAACCCGGTAGCACTGATGACCGTTTGAGTTCTTGTCGCAACATGATCAGCCCAGTTCTCATACGAGTCAACACGGTTTCCAATGGAATCTTCAGTTGTTCGGCAATCTCTCGAAATTTCAGGTTCTCGTGCAATCGCAGATGAATGACCTGGCGTTGCTCTGGCGTCAACTTGTGGCATGCTTCGGCAGCCCGTTCAGCCAGTTCGCGCTGCTCAGGGCTCAGCCCCTCGGCGGCCGCTGACCGGCCGGAATGCGACCGCCAAACTGCCAACGATTCCACGCTTCGCTGTTCAACTTTTAACCGGCGGCGCACATTCAACGCCGAGTTGAAACCGACGCGAAACAACCACGACTTGATTTTGTCGGTAGCGACCGAGCCGCCGGTTTCCATCAGTTTGACATACGTGGAGTGCAATGCGTCCAAGGCTTGGTCCTCGTTGCGCAGCACATTGCGCAGGAACCTTAACAAGGGCTCACGGTAGGCTTGGTAAGCGCGTTCCACATCCCCCGCATCCAAACGAACAGTGCCGTTGGATTCGGACGGTGAAGTTTCGGTTTTGCGGTCGATTAAACCCATCGGCCATTCCGCTCAACAAGCCCCTCGTTTCCTTGTGGCCCGTCGAGTGCTGAGCCGCACAACCAGCTTGCCAGTCGTCCGCTGACCCACTGATTTAGACGCCCCGGCACCGTTTTTATTTGGACCTGTATTATCAGAATTCGAGCTACCTACTGACGTGATTCATCTGTCCCGATTAAACCATCCATAGGGACTTTCCGCCCGGTTTGTCACCGGAAAAACTCGATTTTCGCTCAAAATTGGTTTCTACCCTTCAATTTCACCTCGTTTCGTTGCCCCCTGGAAACGGGCGGCTGCTGGGCGGCCAACAAGTTGCCAAGATTGCGAGGCTTCGCGAGAATACACGTTCAGCAGGAAGCTCGGTTTAGAAGTTCAGGCCAATTTTATTTCTGCACATACGAAAGGGTGGTCTCATGGGGATGGGGGGAGCGTTTGTCATGGGTTTTGGTTGGATAATCTTGATGGCATTTGGATTGCCGTTGCCAATCGGTTGTCCTCCGCAGGATCCCGATCCCGTACTTTCGCATTGGGCTCCTGAATCGTGCGTGTTTTACGTCCATTCCACAGGCCGTCAGGCCCCGGACCAAACAGTCGACCCTACACAACGGTGGATGAGTCAGCCTGAAATCGTCGAAGCGGCGAGAAAATTCGCTGCCGCCATGGAGCAGGCAATCCATCAGGACCACTCAACTCTCACCGGACAGCGCGCCACCTATCAATTGGGATTTAAGATCGTCCGCGCCTGTTTCGACCAACCGTTTACGATTGCGGTGACGCGGATTCATGATGAAGACGTAAGGTTCGGTTTGCCTCCGATCGATGGCCATTTTGTGATTCGATTGGGTGACTATGCTCTGCCGGTTGACGCCTTGTTGTCAGAATTGTCAACGAACCAGACTGGCGGAACGCTCGAATACCAAGAACGCGAAGGACAGCGATGGTGGATTCACGTTCGAGAGCGTGAGTCCTTCCGCATCGGCCGCATCGATGATTTTTTTGTGTTTGTGTGTGGCGAGCCAGCTCGAAACGATTTTGACATTCCCGCGCAGCCCACACGCCCGCAATGGTTGGCGGAGATTTGGCAGGACCTTTCCGTGCCGCGAGTAGGTACAGTCAGCTACTTCCATGCCAAACAGGTGCTCGAAGTCCTCGGCGGCGAGTTCAATGAGGCAACTGCGGTCGACTTCCCCTGGTTTCGCAGCGACGATCTGCTGAGCATTGCCGGGACCACGGGATTGGATGAGCAAGGCTTCGTCGGGTATTGGTCCATTCGATTGGATCAAGCCCACCGGTCAGACCGCAAAGAAACACCCTTTGAACCGATCCAAAGTTCGGTGCTGGCGGAGATTCCCCAAGACGTCACCGGCTTCATGGCCACTCGAGTGTCACCGAAGTTGATCGTGGATTGGGTCCGTTCCGTGGGTGCCTATAGCATGCGCTTTGATGTGGACGCCTTTGATGATTTCGGGGAGTGGATCGAACCAAATCGAAAGTGGTTGGACGATTTTTTGGGATTGGAGGTGGATACCGAGTTGACTCCGACCCTTGGCGATTTGGCGTTCATTTACGGACAGGTTTCTATCTTCGCCCCCACGAGCGGATGGATGGTGGCCTTGCAAATCGAAGATTCCATGAGTTTTCCAGCAATTCTTGAACAGATGAACCTCAAAATCGGTCGTTGTGCGCGCGACCAAGGATTCGAGTTCTCCGAAAGCCAAACGGGGCAGCAAACCGTTTACACATTGGCGGTGCCGTCTTTCGTGTTGCCTTCCGAAACGATTTGTTGGTGTTATGCGCATGACTACTTGTACGTGTCAATGGACAAGGGGACCATCGCCAAACATTTGCGGACGCGCGGGCGACCGGAGTCGATCCGCGACCTGGCCACCGTCGAACGTGTGTTTGCCGACGGCAAAAAGTTGGAACTCTCAGACCCGATCTCGATGGTCCAAATGGACACCGCAGCCATCGTCAATTTGATCGTTCCTTTCGTGCAGATGTTACCGGGGATGGATGAAGGATTGCTGGGCGATGAGTTTTCACTGCGCGATTTGCCGTCGGTGGATGTGTTGACTCAAGGGGTCCAGCCTTCGACGCTGGCCATTTACAATGCACCCGACGGGCTGCGCGTGGTCCAGCGTCAAACCATGCCCGGTACTTCGCCGATGATTGTCTTGGCCTTTGGAATGGTGTCCATGGTCCCGATGCAAATCGAAATGGAGCACCAGATGGCCCATTGGGAATCTGCCAATAATATGCGGATGTTGGCGATCGGCATGCACAACTATCACGATGCGTACCGGGCGTTTCCAGCGGCGGCCAACATCGATGAACAAAAGCAGCCGCTTCTCAGTTGGCGGGTTCATCTTTTGCCCTTCCTGGACGAGCAGGAATTGTACGAACAGTTTCGCTTGGACGAGCCGTGGGACAGTGATCACAATCGGAGTTTGATCGAGCGCATGCCCAGGGTATTTATGCATCCCACCATGCCGATAGAAATGGGCCGCACTCCGTATCTGGCGGTTGTCGGTGAAGATGCTGCGGTGACATTTCCTGGCGATGCCCGCGTCCCTCCGCGCGGGGTGCGCATTCAAGATATTCACGACGGCACATCCAATACGGCGCTGGTGGTCGAAGTCAACGCAGAGCACGCTGTGGTCTGGACTCAACCGTCCGATTTTGACAGCCAGTTCGACGGGGAGTTGTTGCAGCGTCTGCAGGGAGTTTGGCCCGACGGGCGCATTCAAATTGTGTTGGCCGATGGATCGCTTTGGTCGGGTAATCACCTCACCGAGAGAATGCTGCGGATGGTGATGACCCGGTCGGGCGGGGAGGACATTGATCTTTGGGACCACGTGCCTCGCGCCGAGATGATGCAGGAAATGATCATCGATTAACGGCTGGGGTTTATTGGGTTTTCCGCGGGGTGACTTCGCCCGTGGCCAAGGGGAGACTCCCCCAAAACAGCGCTTGAATGACCCGCGTCATATGTGGCAAATCGAGCTTTTCCCACTCATCGCTGGGCTGATGGTAGTCGCTGTGCAAAGAGCCAGCCGAGAAGCTGTGAGCCACGACGCCGCGTTGGGCGAATGGCCAGTTGTCGCTGGCGCGGTACAGCTGCGCACTG
>DAOLCX010000361.1:0-3999 GCA_035327685.1 Pirellulaceae bacterium
GCCTGTTTCTGGTCACCGGATTCTAACCGTGTTCGCAACCAGCCTTGGATATAGCTGGCGCGCGTGGCTTGAATCTCTCCCAATTCCCCGCTCAGAATCATCTCTCGGGCTTGGCGGACCAAAGGATACCCCGTGTAGTTGTGAGTCACCGCGAACACGACCGAGGATGATTCGACTTTGTCGGCTAATTGCCGCGCTTGTTCGACATTCAATGTCAAGGGCTTGTCACAAATCACATTGAATCCCGCATCGACGGCTGCCAGGGCAATTTGAAAATGCATATGGTTGGGCGTGGCGATCGATATGAAGTCGATCCGCTCCTGTGCATCGCGCTGCAATTCGACGTCGATCAACTCGCGGTAGGATCCATAGGCCCGGTCGGGCGGAATGTCATAGTCCGGAGCCGACGCTTTAGCGCGTTGTGGGTCGGATGATAACGCTCCGGCCGTCAACGTTGCGCGGTTATCCAAAATAGCCGCCGTCGCGTGGACTTTGCCGATAAAAGCGCCTTGGCCACCGCCCACCAAGGCCATCCGCAGTTTGCGATTTAACGGTTCATTGATTCCCATCGTCTCACCTCAATTTTCAATGCCTGGTTTACTGCTGAGCCAGTCGGCTGAGTGCGTTCAGTACTCGCAGCACTTTCTCTTGCGAGATTTCGTTCCATCCGCCGCTCTTGTACCGCAGAATGGCCAGCTTCATGGCCTCTACCGCCTGTTCAAGATCGTCCGGAAGATCCATGAACTCCTCGAACAAACGAGCCGGCTGATAGTCGGCAGCCAGCACTTCTTCGACCGACTTCTCTCCGGTTGCAACCTCCGGCGCGTCTGTTCCAAACGGTCGTTCGTCGCCGAAATCGGGTCCCTCCGGCAACGGACCATTGGGCACGCTATCAGTCCACTCGCGGATCCGCTCCGCCTCGCTGACACCGGCAGCCAACGATCCTGCCTCTTCGTCGAATTCGGCAGACACCACATCGCCATCGAGCGGTTCCTGTCCACGCATACTTCCCAGCGCTTCCCAGCGCTGGACTCTCATTTGTGAAACCGACCAACGATTCTGAACGGCCCCCTCCAGCCACAACTCCGCATCTTCCCAATCCAAAGCCGCGTAGAAATGGCTCCAATACAAACCAGCATACGATGTCCAGGTATCCCCAAACCTTTCGAAGGTCCGCCGCAGTCGGCCGACATGTTGCGGTGAGACCCCGCCGACCAATCGGCTCCAGGTTTCATCGGAGTATGCAGCGGCATGGGGTGACGCTTGATTTTTCTCGCGCCAATGATGGATGATCCGCCCTTTTTCCCAGTTCGTCTGGCTGATGAGTTGATGCCATCGCCCCACAAACGGGGTGGATGATTCGGCCACCAGGGCCAAGGCTTCGAGCATCTCGGGTTCCGCGCGTTCCCGGCTTTCATCGGTGTCTGCACTTATTTCGACCACAGTATTCGTCTCTCCCTTCAACTACACATTATCTGTTGGACGTCATCGCGGCGGCTTCGAGGGTCCCAGCGTGCAATAAGTTAATCCATCAACGCACCGGGAACAATTGACCAGAACCAGGAATGCGGCTGATCGCGCCAATATTCAAGAAGGGGAGGGTGGGGCGACCGCCTCCGAAGCGATTTCAACGTTGGCAGGTGGTATCGGTGTGGCCAATCCCACTTGTTGCTGGATCGAGTTGAGCAGCATGATTTTTTGCCAAATTTTGTCGTTCAACGACGATGTCAATCGCTCGACTTCGCCGGCGCTTTCAATCGCAACTTCGCCGTCGAAGCGCTGAACGTAAAAAGCCGCGATCTTTCCCAACAATGCCAACATTTCCGTACAGTAATCGAGGTATCGGTTCAGTTCAAACGCATTCATTTGCATTTTGGGCGAATGTTTGCCCGAAGACCAATTGGACATTAATCGTTCCGGGTCTTTAGTCAATTGGTGCATATCGATGACGTGTGCGATCGCGCGGATTTCGTGAATTGCCGACAATGCGCGACGCGATTTGAGCCGATGTTCGAGCGAGATCAAAAAGTACAGACCGGCAAAAAGCAGCAGCATTTCTTGGGTAAACGCATCGACAGATTCCCAGTTCTCGGTCACGCGATAAATGAACTCCGGCAGGATGACGACCAGATAACCCAGCCCCAAAAAAATCGCGGCGATCACAAGCCAGATCGACAGTCGCAGCCACAGAATGGGCCGGACAATAAACGCCGCACGTTCCCTGGCTTGTACTGCCAGTTCCGATAAGCGGTGGCAGACGCCTAATAATCCAGAGTCCGGAAACCGATCGGCAATTCGCTGCTTGAGAACCTCGATCGTCTCAATAATGCGGTCAGGGTCCAAGTACGAATCATCAAACTTGGTCCGCCGCGTGCGTAATCTTTTGACGGATTTTTCTAACGGCACGATGCCTTCCCTCAAGCTATTGCAAGTGGCAGACTACTTTCCATCAATCATGAGTTGTTCAACTTTAGTGGCGCAATCGTTTGCGCAAAACGCGCGTCTTATCGTCGGCCTTTACATGGGGCGACCATGATACGGCAGCGCAAACCTTCCGAAAAAGACGCAATTTTACCAAAATGCCCACCAAAACTATACCGTCAATTTGAGGAATCGTTTATATTCGCGACTTGTTGTTGTCCCCGTCAATGGGCGAAAGATTTGAAAAGGACGCTCTTGGATGACTGTAACTGAAACGCGAGTCGAAATCGCCAGGCCCGAACTCAACACCCAAGTCATCGGTGTCCGCGCGTTGAGCACCGCGATCGGGATCCCCAGTTTGTCCCTTGAGAACCACGATTTGCAGGTCCCCGGATGCGATCCCGATTGGATTGTGCAGCGCACCGGTATCAAGCGACGATTCCACGCTGACCAAAACACGGCCACCAGCGATATGGTCTATCAGGCGGCGGTAAGTTGCTTGGCTGCGGCTGGCGTGGATGCTAAGGAAATTGACCTGTTGATCGTGGCCACGATGACGCCAGATCATTTCACGCCATCGTCGTCTTGTTTGGTGCAATCTCGGTTGGGCGCACAATGTGCCGCTTTCGATTTGAATGCCGCGTGCTCAGGGTTTATGTATGCCCTGGTTACCGGTTGCCAATTTATCAAGTCGGGTTGTAGCCGCAAAGCGTTGATTGTTGGGGCCGACAAGATGTCACTGGTCGTCGATCCATTGGATCCCAAGACTTATCCTTTGTTTGGCGACGGCGCAGGGGCGGTACTGTTGTCCGCCGACCCAAGACCTGCCGATGAAGCATCGGGTATTTTGGCTTACCAATTGGGTTCCGAAGGCGAAATGGGAGGGACGTTGGTGGTTCCTGCGGGCGGTTCGCGACAGCCGATCAATCATCAGGCGTTGGATGCGCGCGAGCAGTATTTGCGGATGGATGGCCGTGCCGTGTTTAAGTGGGCCGTGCGGTTGGTCCCCAAACTCGTCTATTCTCTTCTGGAACAAGCGAAATTGGTCCTGGACGACATTGATGTTTTGATTTGTCATCAAGCGAACAAGCGGATTATCGATGCGGCGATTGACGTGTTGGGAGTCTGCCCCGACAAGGTTTTTGTCAATGTCGATCGGTTTGGCAACACATCGGCGGCCAGCATTCCGATCTCGATCCATGAGGCATGTCAGCAAGGCCGCATACGACCGGGCAGCAACGTTTTGATGGCCGGCTTCGGCGCCGGATTGACGTGGGGCGGTTGCATCTTCCGATGGTAAATTGACGCTCCTATCTGAGCCCGTTATAGTTTCCCCATTCGCAATGGGTCGCGCAAGGCGGTCCAAGCTGAGCACGTTGGCTTGAGGAATTCGTCACGATGGGGATGGCCACGACAACAGAACAGAACGGGTTGGGGAAAACCGACAGGCGCGATGCATGGTGGGTCGGCCCCTTGGTAACGGCTTTGGCATTGGGAGCCTTCGGCGTTTACGCCACGTTCCGGGCGGTGTATGCGACCGATTTTGAATTGGGGCATGGTGCGCGTTTGAATACATCG
>DAOLCX010000362.1:0-3988 GCA_035327685.1 Pirellulaceae bacterium
CGGGCGTGCTGGGATGCCAGTTTGATCTGTTCGGGGAGCAAACTGGTCGCTGTCAAATACCAGGTCTTCTCCGCTTCAGCGCGCTGCTGCTCCAGTTCCAACAACTGCCGCTGGGCGGTCAATTGAATCGCCCGGGCCTTGGCGACGATCTGCGGTTCGCCAGGCGCGGCCGACAGACTGAGCTGCTGGCGAATCTCATCGATTTGGCGCTGTCGCTCGCCCGAGCGAGTCATCATTTCAGCCAGTCGCACTCGCTGGCGCTCCGGCTCCGCTTCGGCAGTGGCCAGTTCTCGGCGCCGGCGCTCCAAATCCACTTGATACTGACCGACAAGCTGCTGCAATTGCTCGACCGTCAGGTTCTCGTCCACGATCGCCCGTTCGTTGGCGAGCTGCACCAATTGCGCCGCAGTGTCTTGAAGCTGTTGGTCAATGGTCTGCGTCAATCGTTCAAATTCCGTGCGGCGATTGATGACTTGCGCCGCTCCCTCCAGGCTTTTTAAAGCGGTCTGATACAACTCAGTGACGCGGCTTCTGATGTCATCGTCCAGATTGGGGAGTCTTGGAAGTTCATCCAAAGCGGCCTGAATTTCTGCTGTCGTGACGGTATCGTCATCGCCCAGCAAACTCCCCAACCGTGTGGGAGCAATTTCCACTTCCTGCGCCGAGATCACCGCCCAGTGCAAACCCAGCACCGCCATGCTGATCGCGATGAGTTGCCGTAGTATGCGATCCATATCCCGTTGACCAGCCCAATGGTCCAAGTCGTTGTCCGTGTCGTCGCGGATGCCCGATCAATATCCTGCGGTGGATAGGCCAGAGCGCCCATCGTACCCAATTCGAGTCCTAGCTTTGACAATCTACCGGACAATCCCCATTTTGGCCTAGTCGAATTTGCGGCACCCTGCCGAGATCGTAACCGTTCACGGAATTTGTCAGAAAGACAAGATTGTCGAACATTTGTCCTCAATTGTTCGACTTTCGACAACAGTGAACGGTTAACCGGGATCTGCGGGGCCTTCCGAAGTCTGTGTGCTCTTGGAGACCCTTTGTCTCAAGTTGAGCGGCTTGGCAAATTCCCCCATTTTGGCAACAATCACGAAGACTGAAACGAAATCGTTCGCGGAAACTGGCGGAAGGGACTCATTGTTGAACCATTGTCCTCCACGGTTCCTCGTGCCACGATGGTAAGCCCAACCAGGGCTTCGAACCATTGAGGACAACTGTTCGACAATTCCGTGAACCGTTGGGCAAACAACTAATTCCAAGAGTGGACTGACTCATGAAATGGTGGGCGTGGTTGGTGATCGTCGTGCTGTTGATAGCCCACCAAGACTATTGGTTGTGGCATTCGCCGCAGTTGGTCGCCGGTTTTATACCCGCTGGATTCGCCTGGCACATGGGAATTTCTATCGCAGCATGCGTGGCCTGGTGGGCGATAGCAACTTGGAGTTGGCCAGCAGAATACGACCGACTGGAGCCGTTTTCCGATTCGAATCAAGAAACCGGCGACGCGCGTGAAGGCACTCGACGATGAACGATGCGGTTGTCCGGTTGCTGATCATCGGCGTTTACTTGTTGTGCCTGGTGGCGTTGGGGTTGGTATCGGCGCGTTTCGGTCGGGCCACCAATCGCGATTATTTGTTAGCCAGCCATAGTATTGGGCCAATTTTGCTTCTGCTGAGCATTTTTGGCACGACCATGACCGCCTTTGCCATGCTCGGTTCCACGGGGGAAGCGTTTTCCCGAGGGATAGTGATTTACGGACTCATGGCCTCTGCCAGCGGGATATTGCATTCATTTTGCATTTATACCGTCGGCGTCCGCTTGTGGAACTGGGGGCGGAGGCATGGCTTTACCACACAAATTCAGTTCTTGCGAGCAAGGTTGGACAGCGTCGCGTTTGGTTACGTTTTGTTTCCTGTGTTGGTGTTACTGATCATTCCGTACTTGTTGATTGGTGTGATCGGTTCCGGAGTGGCGATTGAGACCATGACCGCAGGCGCCTTTCCGGGGTGGTCGATTTTTCACCATGAAAATCCGCTTCTCGATGGTGCTGTACCGCGTTGGTTGGGTTCCTTGGTGGCTTGTGTCGTGGTCTTGACCTACGTGTTTTTTGGGGGCATGCGCGGAACGGCCTGGGCCAATGGCTTGCAGACACTGTTGTTCATGGCCTTGGGCGTCGTCACATTCATCATGGTGGCTCGCGGAATCGGTGGTGACGGCTCCCTGTGGCAAAGCATGATCAATGCCAGCCGCGACGCCAAATCTGAACTCATGGTGCGCGGTTCGTTTTCGCGTCTGGAGTTTTTGAGCTATTTGTTGATTCCGTTGTCGTTGGGTATGTTTCCACATTTGGTGCAGCATTGGCTGACAGCCCGCAGCGCGGCGGCTTTTCGCTTACCGATTGTGTGCCATCCGCTCTTCATCTTGATTGTGTGGGCTCCGTGTGTGTTTATGGGTGTGTGGGCATCCGGGCTATCACTCCCGGCATCCGTGTCGAGTGACCCCAACGCCGTGTTACCTTATCTGGTTCAGCAATACGCTACTCCCTTGGCTGCTGGATTGTTGACGGCCGGATTACTGGCGGCCATCATGTCTTCTTTGGATAGTCAATTCCTTTGTTTGGGGACGATGTTCACACACGACCTGTTTTTGCCTCTGGTGGGAGAGCAGCGATTTTCCGAAAAGAGGCAAGTGTGGATCGCGCGATCCTTTATTGTTTTCATTGTCGCCGTGACTTATGTCTTGAGTTTGCAAGGTTTTCGCAGCGTCTTTGCGATGGGCATCTGGTCGTTTACGGGATTCGCCGGATTGTTTCCAGTCATGATGGCAGCGTTGTATTGGCGTCGCCTGACGGCGGCCGGCGCTTTGGCTGGCGTGCTCACGATGGTCGGGGCGTGGGTTTTTTTGTTTTCACAATCCGAATGGGGGAACAATCGCAAATTCGCCATCGAGTTTTGGATAGGCGAGCATATTGAGCGGATGAATCCCGTTGTAGTTACCGTTTTCGCGACGACATTGTCCATGGTCGTTACCAGCCTGCTGACGCGCCCACCTCGCGCAGAATGCCTGGCTCGTTTTTTTCCGAGTGCCACCCCTGCAAGTGGTACCCAAGCGGCAACAAGTGCCAACTCCGAGGGCTGACCGGTGACCCGTTATCTGACTTGTTTTGAAAGCGCATGGGACGGCACAGTCTTCCCACCGGACACTCAGGCAACCTGGCACGCCGGTCGGCCGTTGTGGGTGCGGTATGATTTGGAAAGGCTGCGGGCCGAGGTCCGCCGCACGGAATGGGAGTCGCGCGCTCCGAACATGTGGAGATTTCGCGAACTGTTACCGGTGGGAGACGAAATCGAACCGATCAGCCTGCATGAAGACGCCACGCCGTTGGTTGCCTGCCCGCAGTTGGGTGCCGCGCTGGGGTTATCCCGCTTGTGGATCAAAGACGAATCGCGGCTATCGGGTTGCAGTTTCAAAGCCCGCGGCCTGTCACTGGCAATTACCATGGCCAGACATTCTGGTGTCACTTGTGTCGCCATGGCGTCCAATGGAAATGCTGGTGGTTCGATGGCGTCGTATGCCGCTCGCGGTGGCCTGAAATCAGTTGTGGTTGTTCCCAAAGAGACACCGCGGGCCAATGTGGCGGAGAGCATCCTGTGTGGCGCCCGGGTATTCCGCGCTGTCGGAACGATTGACCAATGCGGCAAGGTGATTCGGCAAGGCCACGAGCGGGGACTGTGGTTTGACATCTCGACGATGAAGGAACCCTATCGATTGGAAGGCAAAAAGACGATGGGGTTGGAGTTGGCCTTGCAAATGCGATGGCAACTTCCGGATGTCATCGTTTATCCGACGGGAGGCGGCACGGCCTTGATTGCGATGTGGAAAGCCTTTCAGGAATTGCGTTCGCTGGGTTGGTTGGATTCTGCCACCATGCCGCGGATGGTCGCGGCGCAGTCCACCGGTTGCACGCCGATCGTGACGGCGT
>DAOLCX010000363.1:0-3987 GCA_035327685.1 Pirellulaceae bacterium
GCGGATGACCTGCCGGCACCTGCTGTAGGTGAAGTGGCTGTGGCTGAAGTGGCTGTGGCTGAAGTGGCTGTGGCTGATACGGATCCTATTTCGCTGTGGAATGCGGTGGTAGCGCAAGAAGGTGGAGTAACAGCCGCGTTTATCAGCCAATACGTGTCAGTGACTTGGGCTGACCAACACCTGTTGCGCGTCGTGCTGAACAGCCAATACCACTGCCAGATGTGCAACCGGCCGGAAAGAAAAGAACGTCTCGAAAACGTGGTTCGAGCTTTGGCAGGTCGAACGATTCGCTTGGATTTTCAAGCTGATCTGACTGCCAATCCGCCGCACCGGGCTGCCGCACCCAAGCGCACAAGTCGTCGCCAAATGCAGCAATCGTTAGAACAACATCCGTTTGTCAGGCAAGCGATCGAACTGTTTGATGCGGATGTGATCGATTTTCGAATGGGTCAGGCCAAACCGGTGGTAGCTTCGGACGAGCAAACGGACGAAACCGAATTGATTGATAACTTCTACGACACAGGGGCTGACTCTGTGGAGGGCCAGGACCCGCTGCAGATAAACACTGAGGAGATTGCAAAACATGTTTAAAGGTATGGGGCAACTGTTTTCACTGTTGAAGAATGCCCGGAACATGGGCGACAAAATGGGTGAGATCTCAGAAACCCTTAAAGCGCGGCGCGTCACTGGCCAGGCCGGCGGTGAACTGGTCGTGGTTGAGGCCAATGGACTCAGTCAAATCCTCCGGGTCACGATCGATCCACTGTTGATCGAACAGGGTGATTTTGGGGTGCTGCAAGACCTCTTGCCAGCAGCCATCAACGATGCGCTGACCAAGGCCAAGCAAATGCATGTGGAAGCTGTCCAGTCGTTAACCGGCGGTTTGGAATTGCCCGGAATGGGCGACCTGATGAAACATTTCGATCCACCTTTGGATGATTCCTCACTGTGATGCGCCGATGGCTCAACTTTCGCCGACCGTTCTCGAACTCATTGAACAACTTTCTCGACTCCCCGGGATCGGGCGGAGATCGGCGGAGAGGATTGCCTACCACATCTTGCGGGTCAACAAATCGGATGCTTTGGCATTGGCCCAAGCAATCCAAAATGTCCGGGAAAACGTGCAGTATTGCCGAATCTGTTACAACCTGTCGGAAGGGGAGCAATGCGAAATCTGCTCCGATCCGCAGCGCGATCAAACTTTGTTGTGCGTGGTAGAACAACCGCGCGACCTGATTGCCCTGGAACAATCTGGACAGTATCGAGGCCTGTACCACGTACTGCTGGGGCGGATTGCGCCGCTGGACAATGTCGGTCCCGATCAGTTGACGATCGAATCATTGGTTGGACGAGTCGCAAACAGGAACTTTCGGGAAATCATCTTGGCAACCAATCCGACGGTGGAAGGGGACGGCACGGCACTCCACATCTCGAATCGTCTTGCGGAGTTTCAGGTCCCGTTGACCAAACTCGCCCGCGGCATCACCAGCGGCAGCATCTTAGAGCACACCAACAAAGAAATCCTCGCCGACGCACTCTCCAATCGCCGCCCGGCCTAGCTCGACTGTTTCCATTTTTAAGCTGCCAGTACATGCCAACAAATAGTGCCACCCACCAGATTAATTATCCCACCAAGTATTCCGGATTCGATTCAGCGTGAAGAGCCCATGAATTTCGATTTCAGTGGCGGTTGAAGACCGAAATGCCACGGCGTGTGGCCTATTATCGGGAACCGGTCTGGCTGTGACCCAATGCGAGCGCAGAGAATGTTTCAGGTTATGTCTGGATGGGATCAAGTCGTGGCATGGAATCCGGACCAACCTATCCGGACGCGAAACATTCGCTCGCTCGGCGATGGCCCTGATACCAGGATCGTTGGTGACGACTGGCATCCTCCGCCATTGAGCGCGGCGCGCCGGCACTGCCGCTCCGGCCAAAATACTTCTTGAAGTTCCACACCAGGTCGCGCCACATTGATGCCTCGATCCCCAATGTGCCAAGTATCTTGCTCAGCTTGCCCGGTAAACGACCGACCGCCTCGCGAGCCTTTTGCGCCGCGGTCCAACGCAAAAGCTGCAAGTAGTCACTCCAGCTAACCTGCAAAAAGCCCTTGTCGCTGGCGCGGACGCCGCTGCGGTTAACCTCAGGATTGGATGCCGACTCCCGACGCTTGAGTGTCAGCGGAGCCAGCCAACAGTCGCGCAGCACGCGGCGCCCCGGTTTCCGCCCGCGACTCGCCTTCAGCTTCGTCTTCCGCTCGACAATCGACTTTTTCCGGATTTCCTCCACCCGCTCCTGGCGCGTGACCGGAACTAACTCAAACGCCGCCGAGTCGATCTCGCTCCCCTTTTCCCCCTCAAGTCGATCATAGGCCGACGTGTGTATCGCTTGCTCCAACGACTCTACCATCGCCGCGCGGATCGGATTCAAATCGACGTACATCGCACAGGCCAACAGTCCCGCTTCGTCGCAGATGCGCTGGGCCTTGAAACGGCCCTCCCAGAACCGGCCCGTGCACTGGTCTTGCTTGTTGGCTAGGCGGGCAATCGGCTCGCACAAAGCCCTCATAAACCAGGAAATGTCGGACAAACGCCGACGAATTACCGCCATCCGTTCTTTCTGTTTGACCAGGGCCTGGACATCGACATCCGCGGGATCGGCCAGACATTCCTCCAGCCGCTGGCCGGGGAAGACCCGCAGCCACCGAATGGCGACCTCTTCATCCGACCAGGCCGCCACAACATCGGGTCGATTGCGAAGGATGGTATGGATGTGGTTGCTCAGGATGGCATAGGTCAGCACATCGATTCCAAAGACAGACGCCAAGGCTTCCAACCGCCGTCGAATCCATTCCCGGCGGAAGGAGTAATCGATACCGGATTTGGCATCGATTCCTGTCAGATACGCACGGCGCACACAGCGCTGGACTGAATGCACGATCGAGATTTCATCGGGCGAAAACTGCTCGGCTCTTAAAGGTCGTCCCATCGTCAGGCTCCTTGAATTTGTCCTCAATTTACCCGATCCCGCCCTGCCTGTCAACAAAAGGTGGGTGGCACCTTTTATTCTTTTTATTTTTTTGGTAGAACGGTGCCTATGACTTTGGGCTAAGACAGGAACCACAGGGTGTTGCCGGTGGCGCCATTGTCGGCGCTGAAGAAGAGACCGTTTCCATTGTCTGTCAAATTGCCGGGCTGGGATGATGAGGCGCCGGGATGGAGGTCTTTGACCATCACCGTGTCCGGCGCAAATCCTGTGCTGCGCCATAACTCTCGCCCGGCCGTGCCGTTGTCGGCTGAAAAGAACAGGATTCCATTGACATTGACAAGGTGTTGGGGCGACGAACTTGCCGCCCCCACGCGCAAGTCCTTGACCTGAACCGTTCCGACAGCCCGCCCATTGCTCCGCCAGAGCTCAACGCCGTTGGTCCCGTTGTTGGCTGTGAATACCAAAAAACCATTCAAATTGGTTAGCCGGGCTGGACCGGAAGCGTTGATGCCAGAGCGGATGTCTTTTACCAACACCGTCCCAGCGGCAGAACCATTGCTGCGCCATAATTCGTTGCCAGTGGTCCCGTCATGGGCGCTGAAGAAAACGTTCCCTTTGACATTCGTCAAATACGCCAGGTTTGAACCCTCGGCACCGGGTCGAATGTTGCGCACCAAAACGGTGTTTGCCGCGGAACCTGTACTTTTCCAAAGCTCACTTCCCTGCGAACCGTTGTCTGCCGCAAAGAACAAGATGCCTTTGACATTCGTCAAGTGACTGGGATTGGAACTTCCTGCGCCGGGATTGATATCCTTGAGCATGATGGTTCCACCTGACGTGCCGGTGGACCTCCACAACTCCGTGCCATTCGTCCCATTGTTTGCCGCGAAGAACAAGATGCCCTTGACATTCGTCAATTGGCTGACAGAAGACCCGACGGCTCCTGGGCGAATATCTTTGATCAGGACAGTCCCATCTTCACTCCCGTCGCTGCGCCAT
>DAOLCX010000364.1:0-3987 GCA_035327685.1 Pirellulaceae bacterium
GGCACTCCTTGGCGATGCAGAAACGCAAACAGATCTTGCTGATGTCGTCGAAGCCATTAGATCAGTCGTTTGGCATGGCTATGATCCCTGGGGGTATCGAACAACTCTTGCAAGCGTTGTTCTAAACGTTGGCGGCGACTGCGAAGCGTATCGTCCTCTAGTTCATCACGGTTCTTCCGCACTCTAATGACATCACCCAGCAGCCTTCGCAGCTTCTTTTCGAACGCGGCCCAGCCCTCGCCGGGTGACTTAGATTGCAACGTCTGCTCCAGTTCGCGCAGCAAATGCACCAGACACATTAAGTCGCCTTGTTGTAGATCGAAACCCTGTGAGTGTCGCAGATCGATTCGCCCAAGCTACTATGTGTTGTCGAACGACTTGCACTACGCACGCTACATTTCGTGAACGGTTACGAAACAATTTGGCGCAAGTCAGGTGCGCGACTGAACTGAAGATCGGCAAACAGCAACGCCCACATCGCGTTTGTGAATACTTTGAATGATCGGTCCAGGGCTGGATACGGCGAAGTTGTTCATTGACGAACGGCGCGCGTAGTTTCATCGAGGAGCAATTCCAGCTCGAGTTCGGATATCCAATGGTAGATGTTGTGAGGCGGCCGCCCAAACTTGATCAGCATGTGTTGCGATTCGACCCAGCGTTGGACTTCTTCCAGTAG
The DNA here is from genome assembly GCA_035327685.1 of Pirellulaceae bacterium. GTDB lineage: Bacteria > Planctomycetota > Planctomycetia > Pirellulales > Pirellulaceae > BJ22. The sequence goes on from DAOLCX010000364.1 coordinate 677, forward strand.
GCTGGTGGCATACTCGGTCTGACCTAACCGTTGGTAGGCCAGCGCCAAGAAAATCTGATCGAAAACGACCTCCGCGCCTGACCGAAGCCGCGCGGCCTCTGACAATGTCTCAATCGCACGTTCATACTGTCCGGCGCGAAAGTAACAGGCGCCCGCCGTATTCAATGCATCCGCCGAACGCCCGCGAGCCAACATCATTTCGACGTAAGGAACCAGGTCGGTGTGTGACAATCCCGGATCGGCTGCCAGTACCGTGGTCCACACGATCTGGTTGATGTCATTCGCATTGGTTAGGAGGGGGGGCAGTTTCTTCGCCAAGCGCTGGCAGAGTTGGCGGTACGCGTCCCATTCGTGTTGCGACAGATACAGCAGAGCTAATTGAAATTCGTCGCTCATCAATCGGCTTTCGATCGGCACACTCTCAAACGCGTACATCGCATCCAGGCGCCTTTTCATTCCGGCCAGCGCCGCAGCGCGCGCCGCCAACATCCGCGGATCGTCGCTACCCAACTCATGTAGTCGATCTGCATAAAAAAGAATCGCCACATGAGACTGTTCGGCCTGAGCCGATGCCAACTGTTCGGTGTACCATTGTCGGCAACGGTCCACGTCCGTTTGAAGTTCAGAGACGGAAAGGCGATCGATCCCGTCCCGCACCCATTGACTGACCAACGTGCGGTTCGTCATCAGAATGGTCCGCGCCTGGGGGTCCACGACAAGATGGCAGATATCATCGAGCGGCCCTTCGAGGCTCAGGACTTGCTGGCCCGATCGCAGGTCCCACATCCGTAATGATGTGTCGAGGCTGGCTGATATCAGTCGCAAGCCATCGGGAGTAAAGGCCAGTGATTCAATGGACGCCGAATGTGCCCGTATGACTTGTTCCGGAATCAACGCCACGCTTTCTGCCGGACCTTGGATGCGCCACAGCAGAATGGCCCCGGAAGTGCAGCCTACGGCTAACCAGCGATCATCGGGGCTGATCGCCAGGCATCGCACGTTGTGACCGGTTTCAATGTGAGTCAGCGCATCATCGTCATCGAGTGTTGCCAGCAGCAGTTCACCAGCCGGCCCTCCCGCAGCCCACAACTTCCGCTGATGGGCGCCAACAATCGCGGAGGGAGCCAACGGGAAAATCCACTCCATGACATGTTTCGAGTGCCCGCCTGTGGCCGAACTCTCTGAGCCCTTTGACATAACTGGGCTCTCGATCGATACATTCAAGCCAGGTGCGTTTACCCCAGGCACGGGGAATATGCGCACCTGCCCGCCATCGGTCAGTACTCCTGCCAATCGCCCTTCATCCAAAAAGAAAACGCGACGTGGAATTGTCTCAAACGGCCCAAACTCTGACAGTTTTTGCCTATTGTGAGCGTTCCAGATACAGACGGTCTTGTCCAAGCTGGAAGTCAACAACCGCGACCGGGACGGATCAATCGCCAAATCGGTCAGCCAATCCGAGTGTCCCGACCAATGATCGACGACTTTCCGAGAAACCGTGTCCCAGATGCGAATCATCTCGCCATCAAAACGGAGACTGCCGCGATCGGTATTGAAGCCCATCGCAATCGCCACACGGCGATTATCCAAAAAGCACGGTGCGATCATGTGGCCACCCGGCAGCCGCGCGCTTTGAGGCTGGGCGGGTCGGGTCAAGTCCCATACTTTGACATTTCCATCGGCGCCCCCAGTTGCCAACAGCATTCCACTCCGATCAAAACTGACGCTCCGCGTCACACCGTTGTGCCCATGGAGTTTACGCTGCACCAAACCGGTCTCCGGGTGGACAAACCGAACGCTATCGAAATGAGACGCCACGACAATCGAGCGGCCGTCCGGAGCGTACTGCATGGCACCCAGCACGTTAGGATTGGAAAACCGACTGATTTCGACCCAGGGTTCACGTTGACAACTATAAATCCGCACCAGCCCGGAATAACTCCCGATCGCCAGTTCGTTTCCTGATGGGGAAAAATCGACATGTCTCGTATCGCCCAAGCCCGACAAACTACCGATCCGATTTCCAGAGACATCGTGGACCACGACGGTCCCGTCACGACTGCAACTGGCCAGCCACGTCCCCGTCGGGTTCCAAGCCAGGTCCAAGACAATCTGTGAATGAGGGCGCGTGGTCAGCGCCATTCGCTTTTGTTCCACATCCCACAAAAACACCTGGCCACCTTCGCCTCCGATTGCCAACCACCGCCCGTCGGGGCTGAACGCAACTGAAAAGGCATTGATCTCCGGGAGCACCTCGACTTCAGTCCCGGACTGCATGCTCCACAACCGGACACCGCCGCGCGGCAACTCTCGTTGCCAATGAACGCCTGCCGATGCCAAGAGCGATCCATCGGGGTTGAAGTCCAACTGCATCAGCGAACTAGGATGCCCGACCAGCGACCATTTCAATTCGCCAGTCAACGTATCCCAGACCATCAACCGCTCATCGCGGTTAACTCCCCACGCGCCTGTTCCACCGGCCACCAAGCGGCCATCGCCTGAGATGGCCGTACACCACACCGAATTTCCCAAGTCCGGAAGATCCCAGATTTCCTGGCGGCAGATTTGCTGCAAGTAATCCCATTCCCAATTGCGGAACTCGGACGGGCAGCCATCCAGCAATTGCATGGCTCGCGCCGTGTTATTTGATTCAAATTCGAAATGCGCCAACGTCACATCCCGAGCATACAGCGTCGATTGAGCGCGCTGCCGTTCGCGTTGTTCAACCTGCCGCGCCTGATTGGCGTTTTGTGTTTGAATTTCCGCCAGCGATCGGTTCCATTCCGCGCGAAACCATTGGGAAAGGACGGCCAGTGCGGCAAGCGCCAGCGTGCAGATGAACACCGCCGCAGCCGGGTGCCGGCGCGACCATTTGACAACGCGTTCCAACCAACTGGCAGAGCGCGCCTGGATGGGACGTCCGGTCAAGAATCGCTTTAAGTCAGCCGCCAACTCACCGGCTGAGCGATAGCGGCGCAGCGGGTCCTTGTGCATACATTTGAAGCAGATGACTTCCAAGTCTCGCGGGACATCGGGCTGAGCCGTGCGAATCGAAACCGGCTCATCGTGTTTGACCCGCTCCAACGTTTCCAACGGAGTCGCCGCCAAGAAGGGAGGGCGGCCGACCAAAGCGTCGTACATAATCGCCCCCAGCGAATAAACATCCGCCGCAGGACCGGCCCTGGCGCCGCCATGGGCGGGTTGTTCCGGAGCCATGTAGCTGGGCGTCCCTAAAGCCGTGCCGGGAAGAGTCTCAGGCGAGTCGCCGTCAAGTCGCTTGGCCAACCCGAAGTCCGTAATTTTAGGCTCAA
>DAOLCX010000365.1:0-3982 GCA_035327685.1 Pirellulaceae bacterium
CAGCAGCAACCCGGCCAGCATTGTGGAAACACCCCTGGGCCCTGATGACGATCGTTTACCGCATTCGCCAGGCCATCATCGCAATTGGTTGGATTGCATCAAGTCGCGCCAATTGCCGCTGGCCGATGTGGAAAAAGGGGCCCGCACGGTGACCGTGATCCACCTGGGCAATCTGGCCTATTGGCAAAGGACGACGATCGACTGGGACCCTGTCGAGTGGAAGTTCCGCGATACATCGCACGATCGCTGGCTCGATTATGAACGCCGCGACCCCTGGCAATTGCCTGAAGTTTGAAACATCGCGCAGCAAGTGAACGCTCGTCCTCAAATGATGTGGCTTTCTCTCAGCGCCGCAATAACATGCCAATGGATACGAAGACTACCGGTCTCTGAAACCAGAATCTCCGAGTTCGAAAGAGTTGAAGAACCTATCGATCAGCCTTTCAATTCGAGCATCTTCGTCAGGGGTGGTCTTCTTCAAAAAAGATATGAGAGCAATTGTGCCTCGATGCGAGCTATGCACTCGATACCGAACTTGTGTGATTGTAGTTTGACCCACATCCAATGTGATATCTTTCCAAATGAGTCCTCCTATCTCGAAACTTGTTGAATTGCGAATTTTTGGCACAACGGTCGTGTTTTGACTAAAACTTTCGACCAATTGATCCTCCAAACGTGTGAAATCCTCCTGGGTTCGGCTGGCTCCAACACCAACCATGAGCTTCCCGTCTGCTGTGCGAAAACCACGATCCACTGAGATATGCCAAGGAATTATATGTTTCCAGTTGTCTGCAACTTGAATGCTGTATGGAAGAGACAAATAGTCGCCATTCACATGGATTGAAATAAAGGTGTCTTCTGGAGTGGCACTGGCAGCCGACTGCTTGGAAACCGAGCTATCGTGGGTGCATTTCGCACTTTGCAAAAAGTCACGATATTGGGAAGCTATTGGAGTGGAATTTGGCGTTTGATTGTGGTGAAAGGATTCAAAATGGGGAATTTGGCTATGGATAGCGAACTAAGTAGCAGGATTTCTGAGTTAGTTTGTGACTTGGCGAAGCGAGAGCACGAACGCTTGCGTCGTGCTGGAACGTTTGTGGCGTTGGAGGATTTGGCGTGCCAGATTGGTGATGAGTTTGCCCGTAAGTTGTTGTCCTGTGAGTTGACGGAACGGTGCAACGAGGCGGCCGAGTCGCCCACGCAATGGTGTCCTGATTGTCAACAACCAAGCCCTCAAACGGAGGGCTTGCGGCGTGAACTTGAGAGTACGCGCGGGCGGATCGAATATGCGGAACCGGCCTATCATTGTCCCGCCTGTCGGCGGTCTTTTTTTCCCGGTGGACGGTTCGATGGGACTACCCGCACGGGCGACGGTGACGCCAGGAATGCAGAAGAAAATGGTTTGGGCAGGAAGCAATCTAGGCAGTTACGGGATGGCCGAAGAGGCGTTAGGCAAACTGGCGGACCAAGCGATATCGCTGGGGAGGATTCGGCGTCAGTTGGAGGCCGTAGGACAAGAGAGAATCGCTGAACGCGACCAAGCAATCGCCGCGTTGAAATCAATGCCTTTGCCAGAACGTCGCGTAGGATTGGTGGGCCAGAAAGCTCCTGCCTTGGCCGTGGTGATGATGGATGGCGGAAGGTATCAGCGACGGGATCACTTCGGCTGCCCACCAACCGACGACTCGGCACCGGCCAAAAGTCATTGGCGCGAATCGAAAGTGGGTTGTTTACTTTCGATGATGAGCGAAACGTTCGAGAGCGACCCCTGTCCTGACATTCCAGACAATATTGCGAACGCCGGCGCCATCCGAGAATTCGCGAAAATGGCCGAAATCACGGGGCCAAATGAGGAATGCTCATCGTTGGACATCGAATCCTCTCCCACCGTTGACAAGGTTCGGGAGGAACAAGAATACGAACCGCCCAAACGGTTGAGTTGCGAAGTGGTTGCCACAAGCCACAGTTCGGATGAATTCGGCTGGATGCTGGAGGCGCGAGCAAGGCAACTGAATTTTCAAGCAGCCCCGCGTCAAGCGTATGTTGCCGACGGCGCGAAAACAAACTGGCGGATCCAACGCGCGCATTTTCCCCGAGCCACTCCAATCGCGGACCTGATGCACGCCCTGGCCTACGCATGGAGCGCCGCCGACGTTGCGGATGAACCCGACATGTTCCCAAAATGGGCCCAACTGATTTGGCAAGGAGATGTATCCGAAGTAATCGGACACCTGCGCGCCTTGCAGCCAAATCCCCAACGGCCCGACGTCAACCCCGTTCCGGCAGACCGGCTATCGAAGATCGAACGCAGCCTCACCTATTTCGAAAAAAATTGCAGCCACATGAACTACCCTGATTACCGCCGCCAGGGCCTTCCACTCACCAGCGCTCGCATCGAATCCACCATCAAACTGATCAACCGAAGGATCAAAGGAACCGAGAAATTCTGGGGCAAAGAAACCAGTGAATCAATCCTCCAGTTATGCGCCGATTACCTCAGCGATAGCGACCCCATGACAAGGTTCTGGGCACGTTACCACGCCAACCAAACAGGCTCAAACGCCTACAAAAATGACAGCAAAATCTGCAATGTGTAAAATGCACCCCGGCGACAAGCCCCTCCCATGTCACACAGAGGCCGCTTAAGTACGCCAAATTCACATGCCGAGCGGCGAGCTAATGGCTCAACTCGGCGAGCTACTTGGTTTTGACCGACAGGCCGTCGAAACCAAAGTCGGCTTCAATCGCCTGGACGACTTCCTTCGGCAATTTGCCCATGATTTTGTCCCAAGCCCGTTTCTGAAGTTGAGCCATCTCTTTTCCAAGTTCAAATTCGGCTTCGATGACCGCCATGCGCAACTCAATGATCTTTTGATCGTCTGGCTTGAGGTTGGACAACTCGAAGCCTCGCACCAAGATGTCGTCGAAGCTGTAATGTTGCAGCAAGGAATTGACGCATAGGGCCTTCAGTGTATCCAATTGGTCGGCGGTCAGCGTCTCGGCCAGCCGCTCCTTCACCATGTCGGGAAATAGTACTGCAGAAGCCTGGGACAAGAAAATCTGTCGCTCTCGCGCGCGGGCTATGAGATCGGGATCCCCGGTGGCTTCGATTGCTTCACGTTCCATAATCGATTGCCGCAAGTCCTCTCCCATTTCATGAAATACTTGGGCGATCGCACGCGCCTGTTCTATGGAAAGTCGCAATGACACTGCGTTGGGAAAATGCTGAACCCATTCCATTTGTTCGCCGATGAGGCTGGGGATATCGACAATGCGTCGGCCATCGGGAGTTGAAAGCATCTTCCATGCCGGCCACGCATAACCAACCCTTGGCCAATCGTCTTGCCCCGAAGTTGACACTGAATAGGCGCAAACCAACAACCCAGCAACTAGGATCGAGGACAGTTTCATGTGGAATCTCCTTTACCAATAAACTTCTACAAATTCTATCGAAACAGCGCCGTTCACCAAAACGAGACGGAATACAACATTGGTTCGAAACACAAACGGGTTTAGACCGGGAAGATTAAAAACCTCCCATTCCAATGCATAAAGGCGATTGGGAACCCATCCGCCGCCTGGCGAGGGCAGTCGTCTCGTGGCAGGGACCCCGGCACCAAGTCCGGTCAGGTTCAAAGGTCCTGAAACAACCCATCCGTTTGTCAAATCGCGAATCAAAAGACTAGCGCTGGGTGTACCGACAATGGAGGTTTCGACGGTTGCGACGATCGGACTATTAAACCCCGGAGGCAGTTGGACGATATTATTGACCTGCGCTTCAGCCGGCCCCAAGGCTGACCGACGACGACTCCCGGTAAGGCAATCGCGAACCATCCATGAAGCCCAGAGAAGGCAAGCATCGAAAAAGCTGACCCCCATTGTGCAACGCGAGCAAGTAGATCAGATACCATATTCTTAAACTCCTTTGAAACGAATGGAAACGAATGGAAACGAATGGAAACGAATGGAAACGAATGGAAAC
>DAOLCX010000366.1:0-3971 GCA_035327685.1 Pirellulaceae bacterium
AAGGAAGTGATTGCCGAAATGCGGGGTGTGGTTCTGCCCGATGGGCGTTCTCCTTTGTGGTCGGCTTTAGGGGCGCATTTCTTTCAAATGGAGTTTCCTAAAGCCGAGACCCTGTCCAACGAATCGAAAAAGTTCATTGCGGATTTGATGCCCGAACATCCTATTTACATTCCGCTCTTGCCGCGCGAAGCGCAGGAAGTGATTGGTCGCGTCCATCCGAACACGGCACCGGCCTTGGCCATTTTAAGGCGTGAAGGTTTCGAATTTCGCAATCTGGTCGATATCTTTGATGGCGGGCCAGCGATGCACGCGGAGGTGGCCAACATCCGGATCGTCAAGGAGAGTCGCGTGTTTTCGATCCAGGAGATTTCGGAAGAGGTGGAGGGACAGGAGTTGATGCTCAGCAATACTTTGCTGGATTTTCGTTGCGCCTTGGGGATCTTGCGTCCACTCACGGAAACCACATGTGCCATTGACCAGGTCACTGCGCTGCAATTGAAGTTGCGGTTGGGGGATCAAATTCGCGCTGTTTCCTTGCGAACGGGAGACGCAGCCTAGCAATTGATAACTTCGCGGTGCGGGCGGACACTTGCGGTTCAGCCCGATTCTTGTCATGCTTTCTGGGCGTTTGTCGGATCACAATGGCGGTAGGTAATGCCTATGAAAAAAATTCCGTTCACATCGAATGCTTCTCCGACTCTGGGGGTTGAGCTGGAAGTCGGCCTGATTGACTTGGAAACGTTAGGTCTGGCCAGCTATTACGACCGGCTGGTGCAGCATTTGCCTAACGATGACGACTGCTTCAAGCAGGAAGTCATGCAGTGTTATGTCGAGGTCATTTCTTGTGTGTGCCGGACGGTCGGCGACATCGATATCGACATCAGCCGCAAATTGCAGAGATTGCGCGACGGGGCTCAGGCGGCCGGAATGGGGTTGTGGATGGGCGCCACGCACCCGTTTTCGATGTGGCAGGATCAGGAAATTACCAATAATCCGCGCTATCACAATCTCGTGGATCTGCTGCAAGAATTCGCGCGGCGAATGATCACTTTTGGTCTGCACGTGCATGTTGGCGTCGATTCCGGTGATAAGGCCGTGATGTTTTGCGATCGCATTCTGGAATACTTGCCATTGTTGTTGGCGATCAGTACGAGCAGCCCCTTTTGGGAATCCCGCCGCACCGGCTTGAAGTCCCACCGCTCAAAAATCATGGAAGGTCTGCCGACCGCCGGCTTGCCGCCGGTCATGCGGAATTGGAGCGAGTATGTATGGTTGGTCAACCACATGATCGAGACCGGATTTATCAACACGATCCGTGAAATTTGGTGGGATGTACGCCCGCATCATGGATTCGGAACGGTCGAAGTCCGGGTCTGCGACATGCCCAGCGACTTTCGCGATGTGCTGGCGATTACCGCATTGATTCAGTGTCTGGTTCAGGATTTGTCCAATCTGATTGACGAAGGGACGTATCAAACGGGTACGCATCCGATCTTGGTGCAACAAAACAAATGGCGTGCCGCGAGATTTGGGAACCAAGCCATGTTGATCGATATGAAGACCTATCAATCGGTCCCGGTCGTGGAGGTATTGAATCAGCTGGTCGATCGTTTGACCCCCGTGGCGAAGTCTCTGGATTGTCTGCCCTATTTGGAACGAGTCCGCGAACTCGGTTCAGGTCCTACATCCGCAGATCGGCAGCTTTCGATCTATGACGCCCACGGCAACAGCACCGAAATAGTCCGTCAGATGGCCTTGCAACTGTAAGACAGCCTTCAACCGGCGAACGCTTCGAGTGAATAGCGTGATTTTCTGGGTCTGCCTGGACGCTATTTTACAGCTGCAATTAAGCGTCCAGTGTTCCACCTGAGTTGAAATTGCCAGGCAACCGCGTTTGCTGGTACGTCGTTTTAGGATTTGATTGACGCAGGTCCGCTAATTTATTGGGCTGGACCAGTACCTGGGGATTGTTCGATTTTGCGCCAGCAGCCTTGGCGCGATCGTTTCAAAACTGACCAGGCAAAATCTGGATAACGCGGGCGTTGATCGGGGGAAAACCCGTCGGTTCTCTTGGTTGTAAACTCCTTATTTGCCCAGTTATTGCGTGTTTTTTTGTCGATTTGCCTCGGAAATTAGCCAACATTCATTGGAATCGCCATTGAATCGCAATTGTGGCATGAACTGTGCGGAAGTAGCTGGTCAACCTTGAAAGAGGTTTGGACCGGTCGGTCTTTGGCGAATAGTTTCAAAATGGTTGCCTTGCCCCTGACCATCTTGTAAAGCCAAAATGTTTTTGGCACGCCAAAGGCCCCCGGCCAGACCCAAATTACAGAGCCTTCCTATTTGCCCTGAGTTGGCACGCTTTGCCACTCATCAAGCCAGGTCACTTTTCGTGACATTCAAAGGGACAGCGGGGCCGCCCTCAGTATTTGATATTGATAGGCTGTGGGGGTTTCGGTAAGGTTGCCGACGATTTGAGGAATATTTGCTGCGTTAAGCTGTTTTGATTAAAGATTGGCGGGAAAATGACCGAGACGCCAAGTGGTAATTGGGGCCAAATCTGGGTGAATTTGGGCTGTTTAAGCTTGATGGCATCCCTAATTGCACTGACGGGATGCGGAGTTGCGGCCAGGCGACACAATGTTTTGGGTCGCGAAGCCTTTGAATCCGGTCAGTTGTCGCGAGCCATTAACGAATTTCAACTCGCCTTACAAAATGACCCGCGCAACTCGGACGCCTACCATAATCTGGCGACAACCTATTGGGCGTTAGGGCGCCAAGCCAACAATTCTCAGTGGGTTGACCAGGCTGAACAACTTTATCGGCAAAGCATTTCACTTGACCCTACTAATGTCGATGCCCACCGTTCCCTGGCCGTTTTGTTAGCCCAGACGAATCGGTCGCAATATGCTTTGGATCTGTTGCAAGGCTGGCAACAACGACAACCAAATTCGCCGGAACCGCTAGTGGAATTGGCGCGGTTGCAGATGGAAATGGGGGACATGAATCGCGCCTCAAATCATTTGGCGGATGCCCTGCGTATTGATGCCTATCACCCAAGGGCCTTGCGAGCCATGGGGTTTGTTCGAGAGTCTCAAGGGCAATGGGCGATGGCGCTAGAGAATTACTCTCGATCGTACCAAGCTGATTCTCGGCAAGCGGAACTCGTTCCCAAAATGCAGGCTTTGCAAACTCGATTGGCAACGGCGCCCAGTGGCTATCGTTACTGATCGCAGCCCATTTATTTCATAGCTTCCGCTTTGGCGGAGTGGCCGATCATCAGAGCGGCAATCAGCCCGATCAACACGCAAACGGGCCACACCCACTGGTAGGCCAAGATGTTGGGGCCGACGTTGGCCACCATGAAAACATAGGGAACCAAAAATGCCAGTAAAGCCATTGCGCCGCCGGTGATCGGCAGTTTCAACATTAAGAACCCCAGCCCGATGATCACTCCTCCGACAATAGTTGCCGTCAAATAGCCATTTTGCATGACCCACAACATGTCGGACGGTTCGATGCCCAAATTTCTTCCGGCAGGCAATTTCAGAAACGTGTTGGAGTGAGTTTCCACGTTGGAAAACATCCAATAGTAGATAATGCCCATGAGCAATCCCGAGGCCACCATGACCCACACAGCAGCCCATTTCAAAGCCCGGGCTTTGCGACCCAACCGGTGCATTTCTTGGGCCAATTCAGGAGTCGCCTGCCAGCGTCGTTGCGTGGTTGGGGGCGGCTGAAACGGGTCAAAGACCGTTTTAGAACCAGTAGCAGTAGGCGCGGGCGATTTGGCTTCGCCTGGAGCGTTTGCGGGTCGTTTGGCCATCATATCACCGTTGGATCACTATCTTTGAGCCGGCCCCCAACAATGGGGCTGATCTCTCAAGGGTCAGGCCCGTATGGGGAAGAGTCTTAATGGTCAGGGCCGGGATCGAACCGGCGACACATGGATTTTCAGTCCCTTTGCCTGC
>DAOLCX010000367.1:0-3970 GCA_035327685.1 Pirellulaceae bacterium
CCCACGTTCATTGGGGTCGCAAACGGCAATTCGGAGGGTATTGGACATCGTAAACGGCACTACCAAACAATTATCAGTTCGCTCCTTAGCGGCGCCGACTCACTCCAGTCTGGCATTGACCAAACTACAGCCGGATTGCCTCACTAACGATTGGGGGCCCATCCCCGAGTGCTGGACCCCTGGGATTGCTGGGGCGGATGGCGCGTGGTGGGATAGCCAAACCCACTGCGAGAAGGCGGCGTGTTGACGGAGTTGAACGGCGAGTTTGGACGAGGCGAGTTAGACGTTGTTGACGGATTCCAGGTTGCGCTGTTCCCAGTTCGTTGATCGGAAACCTGGAAACCCGGCGCGGCAGGGGCCTGCGATGAGTACATCGTCGAGCCATAGCGATTGGTCGGGCAATCGTCACCGCAATCGGGAACTTCGAGATATCCATTGATCATCAACTCATAGTTCGAAGGCGAACGAGTATTGCGCCCCGGTAAAGTGCCGGTGAACGCGGCTTGCTCAATGGGATTGATGAATCGCGGTGTGATCAAGAAGACGAGTTCTGTCTCCGTCTTCTGATTGCGGGTATTGCGGAAAAACGCTCCCCAGCCACTCTGGTTGCTTAACCAAGGCGCACCTTTGACCTCACTCTCGTCCCGTTCGTTATAATCACCGGCCAATGCCAAGGTCTGACCCGAACGCATCGGAACCGCCGTATTCACTCGGCGAACGCGCAAGCCTGGAATTCCCGTTTCGGTAGCGAGATCGTTGGCAATTTCGGAAACCTCGGCACGCACTTCCAAGGTCAAAAATCCTTCGCCCATGATAAGAGGCACGAAGTCCAATTTGGTGCCAAAGGGCTTGAATTCGATCGATGTTGTTCCCAAACCTGCTTGGACCGGAACCGGGTACTCACCGCCGGATAAAAACTCAGCCGGACGACCATGCTGCGCCACTAACGTGGGTTGAGCCATCAACTTGGCAATGTTTTTTCGTTCCAATGCGTTAATGAACAGGTTGAAGTCATTGGAGTTGTTGATCACACCAAATCGAAAATTCTGTTGCGCAGACGGTTGTGCCGAGAACGTGTTGATCAAGTCGGCAAATCCCGACACAACATCCACGCTGGAGCCTAATACGGACCAGTCTATTCCCAGGTTACGCAACTTCGTGCGCGACACTTCAAATACCTGAACTTCGATGGCCACAATTTGCGATCCGGCGACCTCCAGTCGATTGATCACGTTCGTCGGAAAGAATTCTCGCGCGACCAAGAGTGCGTCGTCAATATCGTTGGCTCGAGCGACAGTTCCACTGAGGATGACGCCAGTCTGCAAGGCGTCCACGCGGATCGAGGCATTCTTGAAATGGTGCTTGAGGGCCAACTCCAGTTTCCGTGCGTCCGGTGTGACATTCACGGAAATGACTTCCCGTTCCTGGTCGGGATTAAGCACTGTCAACGTCGAGAAACCCGGCCTCAATCCGGTGATACATAATTCATTGGGCGCTACCGCGCTAACCCTTAACACATCAGGGTTTTCAACGTATGCCTCGGGAATGGAGTACACGAATCGAAGATTTTGGGTGGAGCCAGCCATCAACTCCACACTGCCGACCGGTCGCGTAGCTTGGAAAGTCTCGAAAATGCGATGTTCTTGTTGGCCGTCAACCGCAGAGGCGAAGACCATGGCACCGATCGTCGCCAAGATACCTGGCAAAAAACGGCGTATTTCGATCGACAAGCGCTGGGTCATCGGTGCAATCCTTTGCATTCTGTTCAGCGGTCAAGCATCATGCTGGACCAATAACTAGTTTTCCGTCATCTGGCTCGAGCCCGTGTCGCGATTGGAGACCGCTAGCGGTTGGCCGAGCGTTTTATGTCGGCTGTCTTGATTATTCGTGTTTAACCGTCGCGATATTGATCAGGATCCCAAACACCGGAATTATCCGTCTGGTCTTCGGAATCGTCAGATTCGTTATGGTTTGACACTGGGATTGGATTAGTTGAGCTTCCGGAACCTTGCGGGTGATTGTTCAAGTCATACTGTGCGAAAGGCTTACCCGTTTCGTCAAAAATCGTTACTGCCCATTGATTCCCATGCCAAATCCGGGTGACGACTGGTTTAAAGCCATCGTTTTGCAGCGGAGGTAAAGGTGAAGTGATGACAGGGGGCGGGGAGGTCACGTTTCCTGAAGGCCCATCACCGGTGCTTTGGTTGAGCCAATCCAACAAGCTATCATAATCCGTAGTGTCGGTTTCCTCGGGTCCCCGCAGGGCGATTTGCAATGTGCCCATTCGTTGCGCTAATGCCAACTCCTCAGTTTGTTTTTCAGTAACTAAAATGCTCAAGATGGACGTGCCCTTGCTGGCCGAGGCGGCCGCTTCCCGGGAAATCGCCGAATCCCGCCGAGTTTTCCGGTCGATGGAGAAGACTTGGACATTCTTCAAGAATGTCTTGGCAACCGCGTGGCTGACATTCCCTCGTTTTTCGTTGTATACGACAATGACGTCGATGCGGTCCCCAGGCCGAATCAAGCCATCAATGGTGCCGTCAGCCGCGACCTTTATCGCCTGAGCTCGATAGCCATGAGGGATGGGCAACGAAACTACAAACTGTTTGTCTACGACATCGTCGCCCAGCAAGGGCAGGCCTTTTCCAATGCGGGTCGTCACGGCCTTGTCTTTAATCTCTTCCAACGATTTCAAAGCATTTAACGGAACAATTTCGGCTGGCCAGTTTTCGACCTGACAGTTGTCTTCTGTGAGCAGGCCGTCGATCTCTATAATCTCTTTGGCGACAACAACCGTGGCGGTTTTTACTTCTTTTGGCTTCGCCGGCTTGCTCCCCCCCAAGACTTGGCTAATTCCGACTGCGGCGACCACGCCGAAACCAAGGGAAATAACCATCAATATGAGTGATTTGGACTTCATGGAACGGACCTCTGAAATGCCGCCAGTAAACTTGGCCGAACCTGGCTGATAACGACTTTATGCGATGCTCGCTGTCTTTTTCGGCCATTCCTAGCCGTTGAAAACAAGATTAAAAGCACATGAATCACATTGCGTATAATCGCTACAACCCAGTTAAAACAACAATCCGGCCCAGGCAAAGTACAAAATTGTGCCTATCGCGATTGGAATGCCATACGGCAATAATCGCATCGAGGACTTCCGGTCAGCCGCAATCGCCGATAAGGTCTCCGGATTGCGAATGGTCATAATCTCATTTGTTATAAAGAACATCTGATTCCAATGCCGACGGACTTGGCCGGAATAAAGGATCATCCCCACGGCCAGAACGGCTCCGACAACTGCCGAAAGGCAAAAGGCGTACAGCGTGTGGGTGCAATGCACCCAGGCCCCGATGGCCGCCATCATTTTTACGTCGCCAGCTCCCATTCCGCCAATGGCATAGGCAGGTAGCAAAGTCGCCAGTCCCACGGCCGTTCCGGCTAAACTCCAGAACAAACCGACATACCATCCTTCACCATTCAACTGAAATGCGATCAGGCTGAATAACCACCCCGCAAAAATCATGGGAAAAGTCAATTTATTGGGAACACGAAGTTCTTTGCCATCAACATAAGCAGCTACCACCACAAATATGGTGACAGCCCAAAATGGCCACGTCTGCGATAGATTGACAATAAAATCCGGCATGTTTAATTACCTCGTTCGCCTCACCCCAACCCTGGCTTGGGACCTATCTAAATCCTCAAGCCACCTGAACCGAATTCACCAACGAATTGCCATAACGTAGCTCGCAAATGCCCCTAGCAAGCCCAAAAAACACCAAACCAGCTCAAATGCCTGCTGCGGAGAGTCGGAGTAGATTAAGCTTGGTAACATATTGTGTGTCTCCGTGGTTTGAGAACGTCGCGGATGTGGCAAAAGCCCCTGGACTGAGGACAGCCTAGGGGCTCGAAAGCCAAAATCGCGTACCGTATCCGACAGCGCAAGTTCCGCGTTGCCGGGCGCGGG
>DAOLCX010000368.1:0-3958 GCA_035327685.1 Pirellulaceae bacterium
ATTGCAAGTAAGCAAGTCAGCAAGCCAATAAGGTTGCAAGTAAACTGGGCGGCCTGCAGGCAATCAAGACAGACAACTTGTTTGCTGGCTGGATTGTCGAATGACTGGCCAGCAAAAAAACATGCTGGCTGGTAAACTTTCCATCTTGCCAGCAAACTGGCTGACGCGCTATCGTCGGTGACATGATGATTGTTTTGGCAAATACCAAGGGTGGCGTCGGCAAGTCGACCCTCGCTGTCCATCTCGCTTGCTGGGCACATGATCGCGGTTTTCGAACCGCTGTTTTGGACACAGACAAACAACGGTCTAGTTCTCAGTGGATCGCCGAATGTGAACCAGAAATTACGATCCGAACCGCTGATACCCCAGAAGATTGCCTTTCAGAGGCGAAAATTTTGTCCAAGAGCCACGATCTGATTGTGGCCGATGGTCCGGCTGGGCTGGACGACGTTTCGCGAACCTTGTTGATTCTCGCAGACTTGGCAATTTTGCCGTTGACCCCATCCATTTTGGATTTGCGGTCAGTTCAACAGGCGACTTCGATCCTGAAATTTGCCCAAGGGATCAACAAGGGAAAACCTGAAGGGCGTATCGTCCTCAACAAGATGCGAACCCGAGACAACATTTCAAGGGAGCTAAAACAGGCGGCTCCAGGGCTTGGCGTTGCCGTCGCCAAACAGACAATTCGAGATCTGCAAGCCTACCGAGATGCAGCACAACAGGGGTCAGTGACGTTCCGAATGGGTCGAAAAGCGATGGCTGCTGCTGCCGACATGGATCAATTGTTCCGTGAAATTGTCGGCAAGAAACTGAAGCGAACTGCGCAAATCAAACCAAATAGGAGGGTAGCAAATGGCTGAAAGGCAAGAACGAAGATCAATTGCGGACGCAATGCAAGTGACTCCAGAGGCTTTAGCATTCATCCAGGGCACCGCCAATAAGACGGTTGAGGTTAAGACCAAATCAGCTACAAAGCCAAAAACCGATGTTCAGGAATCAGTTGAAAGCCCGGTCAATGATGAACCGATGGAATTAGATTCGATGTCTGATTCCAGCCCGCAAGCACCAGTCACTGAAAGGAGACGAACTTATCGGTCAAACTCCGGTAAACCAAAGACGCCTTCCGGCGTTGAACTGGGGTTTGGAATGGCCAATCTGTTAGTGCCACTTACAACCCGACTTCAACCAGCCACCGCAGCCGCCCTAAAGCGCGCTGGACTAGAACAAAAGTTACGCGGACATGAACCAAGCACGGTTCAAGAGATCGCTGAGATCGCCATTCAAGGTTGGTTGAAAGACAACGGGTTTCTAAGTTAGGCACCAAGGCGTTAATCAAGATTCATTTTTAGCCGCGTCGCAACTCTCGCCTTGAATTTTGCGAAACGAAGTTGAAGCGTTCGCAAACTCATGTTATGACCATTCGAATCGAGATATTCAAGAATCTGAACACTCGACCAACCGTCAAACGCCTTCAACAGGATCGCTGTTTGCATTTCGTTTGACTCTTCTCTGATTAGCTCATCGATTAGATATTCGGTTTCGTTTGCAATCGATTCAACCTCAGGAGAGTCAAGGTCCAAGGCCTGGGCAAATGAATCCAAATCAATGCCAGTTTCACGCAATGCGTCGCGCTTTACCGCGGAATATTTCCGGATTTGCTCCACAATCTTGTTCATCACGATGATGTTTAAGATCGCGAGCTCAGCGCCTTCAATTTCAATGCGACCATTTTCCAGATCGCTTATCCAGCTTCGAAGTGCACTCTGCGCAATGTCACTGGCTCGAACTTTACTTTGTAGGCGAGTCGATATTCTACCTCGGACGATTCTCTCAACATTGACGAACGAGGCTTGAAACGTTGCCCAACTAGGCTTACCTACTTGCTTGATCTCATCCATAAGCGCATCGAAAGCACCTTTCTCGTCCTGATCTTCACTAAACATTTGTCAAACTTTCTTTTGCGCAGACCAATCCATTTTGCAACTACGTTTATGAACCCCAATTCATAAGGAGTGCTAAATGGCAAAACAAAAAAAATCTACATCGACGGCGAATCCCGCCAAAACTGGCGAACTGATCACGTTTCGGGATCAGCTTACCAAGTTCGAAGTGACCGACGACCTGAAATCCGACACGCTGGATCTGTATCGCAATCAGATTCTTCAACGGCATCGGATTTGTCAGGTGATGGGCCTCAATCACCTACGAGCCATGATCTATTGTGGTGAAACGCTGCTTGAGGTCAAGTCGATGCTCAATCATGGCCAGTTCAAAGCCTGGGTTGAGCAGAACTTTCAACCAGAGATCGGACTCGGTTTGCGTACTTGCCAGCGCTACATGAACAAGGCCCGACAGTACCGCAAGGTTCTGGAAAATCAGGGGCAGGTTTTCGATCCAAATGCGTCAATTCTGTCGTTTTTGGAAAACGACAACCTGTTCAATGCATTTCAATTGTTCTGCAATATCTCCGGCAACGTGTCGCACGATGATGAACACTGGGGAACGCCAGATTCAATTTTGATTGCCGTACGAAAGGTGCTGGGCTCTATCGATACCGATCCGTGCGCATCGCAGTATTTTAATACCGCCGATCCTGAGGGTGTCAGTTTTGATGCGCAGAGTGACGGACTGGCTAATCAATACGATTGGCGTGGCAACGTGTACATCGCTCCCGGCGTCCGCGGCGACATTTGTCGCTGGCTTGAAACAGCCAACGGCATGATCAAGTGCGGGAGTATCCAAGCTGCCGTTGTCCTGTTTCCCGCTGTATTTACTGCTTCGATTGTCAAGCAATTGAGCGGCTGCCCACTTTGTATTTTGTCCGACCCGTTGATAGCCAAATCCATGGCTTCAGGTGAACTCGCTACTGTCAAGCTCACTCAGCCAATGGCAGTAGCCCTGTTTGCCAACGAACCAGATATCCAGAGATTCTTCTCAGCATTCCGTGGCTTGGGTGCAGTCTATGCACCGTATGGCCATCCGTTTGAAGAGACCTCCGGAATTATTACGGCTGAAGTTACCAGCTCCAAACCCGCGCGTATTCAAAAACACGAAAGCAACCAAACTGAACAAGGAACCAACTAATGCCCAAGCCAAACAAAAACCATTTTCACATCGCCGTTTTCGTCGGCGGCGCCAAACAAACTCTCATCGAGCAGTTGATTGGCGATCCCAATACGGAAGTGATTGTCTTTGACAACCACTATGAGGTCGCCTTGCATCGCGACGTTTACGGTCGGCAAGGGGTTCGATATTTTGAACTGGGGCCAAACAACACCTCCCATAGGTTGGTCGTTGAGGCTGATCCAGAGCTCAAAACGCAAGCTGATCGCACTGCTAATTTCGGAACCGATTATGGTAAAGGTGCCCGGCCAACTTTTGGCAATCAAGCTGCAAACGCCCGCATCCTCTTCCCAGACTTTGTCGCGTATCTGGATCAGCTCACTAATCGCATTTATGTCGCCACAAATGGCCGACCTGAACTTTGTGTCATCACTTGGTATTGCTCCTATGCTGGAGCCACGGGTGGGGGAGCACTTAAAGTTCTTGATCAGGTTTTGACCGAGACAATTTCAAAAACAGGACTGGTCGTCCATTCCAATTTTGATTTACTCGGCTCAACAACCTTTATGGGCGCATCTACCAGAGCTCGTCCAATCGGTGCGGCTTCCTTGGCCACCATTACGTCAAGTGCATGTTTTCCAGGAAACGACGAAAAAGGAGTCGCCCGAACAGTTGTTCTTACCGAGCATCCACCTTTTGGACGAGATCATTTGGCTCGAAATCGGATGCTCAATATCGAGCTGCAAGCGAGTCGTTGCTGCGATGTAGAGCGCGAGATGCTGATGCGGCGCCCCAACGATGCCGCAACAAATCGGTTGGGGAATATTTATTCCCGCGAGATGGATGTTGTCGGCTCAATCTCCGAGACCGACATCGTGGGGCAGGTGGCAAAATC
>DAOLCX010000369.1:0-3946 GCA_035327685.1 Pirellulaceae bacterium
AACGCGTCCAGCAGGAAGCCAAATCGGTGCCGGGCTTCATCGGGGGACATACCCAACAGGCCAAACACTTGTGCCTGAATGTCCGATTGGTGAATTCGAATGGTCCCGCCGCCCGCTTCGTAGCCGTTGATCACCAAGTCGTAAGCTTGAGCGCGAACCGCTCCCGGATCGCTGGACAGTTTGTCGACATCGCGAGCCAAAGGTGCGGTAAACGGGTGGTGCATGGCTGCCCATGTCTGTGACTCGGCGTCAAAAGCAAACATTGGGAACTCAACGACCCAGGAAAAACTCATTTGTTGCGGATCGTACAGTTTTAGTTCAGCACCCAGTCGCCTCCGGAGACCGTACAGCGCTTTGCAGCTAGTCTCCCACGAGTCGGCCACAAACAACACGACGTCACCTGGCTGCGATTGGGTCAGCTCACGCAATGCCGCCAATTGCGATTCACTAAAATTTTTGACAATGGGCGACTGCCAGGTCCCATCGGCTTCGCAGCGCATCCACGCTAGTCCTTTGGCACCGAAATCCTGCTGGACGAACGTCGTCAACTCATCGATACGTTTGCGTGTCAAATACTCGGCGGCTTTTGGAATGTTCAGGGCGCGGACCCAGCCTCCCGCATCAACCGCGCCGCGAAACACGCGGAATTCGCAAGATGCCGCCCAAGGCGTGCAATCGATGATCTCCATACCAAACCGCAGGTCCGGCGCGTCATGGCCAAAACGGCGCATCGCTTCGTCGTACGTCATCCTCGGCAACGGCAATTTCAAGTCCAAGCCCAGGATGTCCCGCGCCAACCGCTGCATCAGGCCATCGATCATGGCCATTACATCATCCGCATCGACAAACGACATCTCCATGTCCAACTGTGTAAACTCGGGTTGACGGTCGGCGCGAAGGTCCTCATCTCGAAAACAGCGAGCCACTTGAACATACCGATCGTAGCCGGCAATCATCATCAATTGCTTGTAGATCTGAGGTGACTGCGGCAAGGCATAGAATTCCCCCGGGTGGACACGGCTGGGAACCAGGTAGTCGCGGGCACCCTCAGGCGTACTCCGCCCCAAAATAGGGGTTTCAATATCCACAAATTGGTGCTCATGGAAATAATCGCGGATCGTTTTGACGATGTTGCCGCGCTGGATTAACGTGCGTTGCATGGCGGCGCGACGCAAATCGAGGTAGCGGTATTTCAGCCGCAGTTCTTCGTTCGGCAACTCGCTGGCCGATGGCAAGAAAGGAGGTACGGGGCATTCATTGAGGATTTCCAGTTCCTGCACATGCACTTCAATCTGACCGGTACTCAAAGCCGGATTCTCTTGACCGGTCGGTCGCGGCTGGACGACTCCGGTTGCACGCAGGACAAACTCTGACCGAAGCTGCCGCACCGTGTCCAAGACTTCCGGTGGCGATTGGGAATCCATTAGCAACTGCGTGCGGCCGTACCGATCTCGGAGATCAATAAAAACGCCTTTGCCGTGATCGCGCTGCTTGTCCAGCCAGCCACACAACACCACGCGCTGTCCTACATGTGCCAACGTCAATTCGCCACAATGGTGCGTTCTTAACAAGGGTTCGATTCCTGAGTTGTCCAAATCCTGAAAAATACCGCGTCTGCCATGATAGGGGACCTACCGCAAACGGAGCAAGGGCTGGCGATGGTCCCGGCTATTGCGGATGGACGCCGGCAACTTCAACTTCCAAGGTCCAGTCAGCAATCGGCTCTGGCCAATCCGAGGTGGTACCGGGTTCCTCTTCTGCATTGACAGAAATATGCTGGCCCGACTCCAACACCAGGACATAATCCAACCCAATGGTGTTCACGGTGCGTACGCTTCCTAAAACTGGATGGCGAATGTGGAGAATCGTGGCCCACAACCGCTGCGCACTCTCAGGCACGTCCATGCGATGGCAGAAGCTCAGAACGGCAGCGGATGTCGGATCGTCGTGACCAACGCCTTGTTCGTCGGGGAAACCAATCAACTCGACGGGCTCACCGCACACCAACGGTGGATCCAGGCCATACCATCGAGGAGTCCAGCGCAAAATAATGCGGTCACCCGACGGTTGTGGCTGTTTCGCTGGCCTGCGTCTCCTGCGTGGCATCTTGGTCATTCCGAACTGAATTTGACAGTTACACCGAGTGAGGCCAAAGTGTCGGCTGTTTGTTGGGCAGACTCAAAGAGATGGGCTTGCCAGCCAGCATGTTGGGCAGCCGATATATTTTCAGGTCGGTCGTCAGTAAAAAAAATTCGCTCGGGGGCTACCCCGGCACGCGCGGCCGCCAATTCGTAAATCCTGCTGTCGGGCTTGGCCACGCCCTCCTCAAAGCTCAGTACGATTTCATCAAACTTCTGGCAAAGTTCAGGAACCAGGTGGCCGGTAACCCATGCCCAATGCGCATCACATGTGTTGGACAATACGCCCAGGCGCCGCTCTTCAAGTAGCAACTGATCAATCAAGGGCCAGATCGGATCGTTGAGCCAAAAAATATCACTCGCTGCTTGAGCGAAAGCTGCGGTTTCCAATCGTGTGCCGGCCCGGCGATTGAACTCCTCGCAGAATTCCTTCGTCGTCAACCGGCCGGCTTCGTAGGCAGCCTGCAATTCCGAGTCAAAAATAATCGAGCGGACCCGCTCCGGCGTTAAATGGGCCAGACTGGCAACTTGGCGACAGCCCCGATCGTGGTCGAAGTTGACCAGCACATTTCCCAAATCGAAATAAACAAAATCGATCACGTTTTGCCTGTTACCAAGTGTCCAGTGAAGGTGCGTCACGGCTTTCGCCGATCGTGTGACTCCAAGTTGCAGTTTGCAGGACCATAACAAAACGGTGAATTATCCATCCAAATCCGTCATGGTTCGCGGTTGATTGTGCTATCGACCAACAATTGCAGCTTCAAATGTTACCAGTGATATAATGTCATTTCGTAGTTGGCAATGGGAACGGGGGCATCATGAAGACAACAACACATACGAAACCTGCAAATCTCCAACAACTCATCGACTCGGGTTGGCAATCGCGGACCGTCAAACAGGAACTCCGCTCCAATTTTATGCGGATGCTGGAAAATGGGGATGAATTGTTCCCGGGCATCGTCGGCTTTCAAGACACCGTTATTCCTGAAATCAACATCGCCATCCTGTCTGGGCACGATATGCTTTTCATGGGGGAAAAGGGCCAAGCCAAGAGCCGTTTAATGAGGTCTTTGGTTCGATTTCTCGACGAGGAGATTCCTTATCTGGATATCCCTGGCGCTCCGTTCCACGAGGATCCGCTGCAGCCGATCAGTTCAGTGGCCCGCCGATTCGTCGAAAGTCGCGAGCCGGCGGAGATCCCCATTCGGTGGTGGCGTCGGGAAGACCGTTATGCCGAACGCCTGGCACCTGGCACAAAATTCGCCGACATTATCGGCGAGATTGATCCAGCCAAGTTGGCGGGTGGTGCCAGCATGTCAGCCGAAGAGGCATTGCATTTTGGGTTAATCCCCCGGATGCACCGCGGGATCTTTGCGGTAAACGAGTTGCCTGAACTGGATGAACTGGTGCAGGTCGGTTTATTCAACATCCTGGAAGAGCGCGACGTCCAGATTCGCGGTTATCCGGTCCAATTTGATATCGACGTCTTGATCTTGTTTTCCGCCAATCCATCGACGTTTAATCGGAGTGGCAAGGTCATTCCTCAGCTCAAAGATCGAATTGGTTCCTTAATTCAAACGCACTACCCGCGCGAGCGCGAACTCGGTATCCAGATCATGGAGCAGGAAGCCGACATCGATCTCGCTGGGGATTATCCAGTCCGCGTTCCGCTGTTCATGAAGGAGATCTGTGAACAGATCACGATCGAAGCGCGGCGCAGCAAGTATGTTGACCAACAATCGGGTGTCAGTGCGCGATTCAGCACCGCCAACTATCGGACGATGGTGGCCAGTGCTCGTCAAAGAGGA
>DAOLCX010000370.1:0-3928 GCA_035327685.1 Pirellulaceae bacterium
GAGGAGGACTTTCATTCCGGTTTCCGCAAAACAGTCCAATGGTATCTCGAACATCGCGGGTGGTGGCAAGGGATCCTCTCCGGAGCCTACCGTCTGGAGCGCTTGGGACTGGGGACACCCGCGCTATGACGGTACGGGTAACGCGATCGTGGCTTGAAGGGAGAAGGCCTTGATGAAGGGGATCATACTGGCGGGAGGCGCGGGGACTCGGTTGCATCCGATCACGTTGGCATTGTCCAAACAACTGATCCCGATCTATGACAAGCCGATGATCTACTATCCGCTCTCAGTTCTGTTGTTGGCGGACATCCGAGAGATCTTGATTATCTCGACTCCGGTTGACTTGCCCAATTTTTGGCGGCTTTTGGGGGACGGATCCGACTTGGGTTGCCGATTCCAGTATGCCGAGCAAAAGGTCCCCAACGGTTTGGCGCAAGCGTTTGTGATTGGTGAGCAGTTTATCGGGGACAGTCCTTCGGCTTTGATACTGGGAGACAACATCTTCTACGGAGCCGGTTTTGGCGAATTGGTTCGCAAACACACTGCTCCCGAAGGCGCCGTGGTCTTTGCCCAGCCGGTGACGGATCCACAACGCTACGGCGTGGTGGAGTTTGATGAAAACAAGAGCGTGATTTCGCTGGAAGAAAAGCCCGCCCGACCCAAGTCGAATTATGCAGTCCCCGGTTTGTATTTTTACGACAACCAAGTGGTGGAAATCGCCAAGCAACTGCAACCTTCAGCGCGAGGCGAATACGAAATTACCGACGTCAACAAAGAGTATTTGCGGCGCGGGCAATTGAAAGTGGGAGTGTTCAATCGCGGTATCGCCTGGCTCGACACGGGGACGTTTTCGTCGCTGAACGATGCTTCCACTTTTGTGAGGGTGGTGGAAGAGCGGCAAGGGACCAAGATCGGCTGCATTGAAGAAGTCGCCTATTATCGAAAAATGATCGACGATGCGCAGCTATTAAAGTTGGCCGAGCGTTACGGCAAAAGTGGCTATGGTGACTATTTGCGGAGCCTGGTTCGCGCGTGAGTCAACGGTCGTCGATCCCGGTCACAGTCCCTTTTCTGCCACCGTTTGACGAGTACGTCGAGTTGTTGCGCGGTATTTGGGAACGACGCCAATTGACCAATCACGGTCCGTTGGTGTCGGAATTGGAGCAGCGACTTCAAGACTGGTTGGGTGTCCAGCGCGTGTTGCTGCTGGCCAATGGCGCCTGGGGACTGCATTTGGCTTTGCGCGCGTTGAATGTTCGGGGAACCGTCGTTACAACTCCCTTTTCGTATGTGGCGACCACCAGTTGCCCGTTATGGGAAGGATGTTCTGTTTCATTTGCTGATATCGAGACCGCGACGTTGACCATCGATCCGGCCGCTGTGGAAGCCGCGATTCGACCGGGAGTCGAGGCAATTCTGGCGACTCACGTCTATGGCATACCGTGTGATGTTGACGCGTTGGCGCGGATCGCTGAGCGTCATCATGTGGCGTTGATTTATGATGCAGCGCATGCATTTGGGGTCCGATTTCAAGGCAAGAGCATTTTGGAATATGGCGACGTATCGATGGTCAGTCTCCATGCGACGAAACTCTTTCATACGGCCGAAGGGGGCTTTGTGGCAGGCCAGCATCTCGAAGCCTTGTCTCGGATCGATTGGATGCGCCGTTTTGGGCATCGCGGTGAAGAAGCCTATTGGGGCCTGGGAACCAATGCGAAACTTTCCGAATTACACGCGGCGATGGGGTTAACTGTTCTTCCCTACATCCCTCAATTGATTTCCCGCCGTAGTGCGATTGTCGAACGGTATGACGACGCCATTCGCAGGGCCGGCTTGCCCTGGATCCGACCGCAAATTCGCGAAGGCACCGAGTACAACTTTGCGTATTATCCAGTCCTTTTTCCCTCGGAGCGGACCATGGCGTCAGTCCGTCAGTGCCTGGCTGAACGACAGATTAACACTCGCCGATACTTTTTCCCGTCCCTGGAGTCGATTGCCGAACTGAATATCGCGGGCGATTGTCCCGTGAGTCGCGACGTGGCCAGTCGCGTCTTGTGTTTGCCGCTGGCCTCGGAAATGGACGACCAGGCCGTTGCACGGGTTGTCACCGCCATTACTGAGTGCGGCAACCGATGAAGTTGGCCATCATGCAGCCGTATTTTTTGCCCTACGTGGGGTATTTCCAGTTGATCGCTGCCGTCGATAAGTTTGTGTTTCTGGATGACGTGCACTTCATCAACCGGGGTTGGATCAACCGGAATCATATCGCGTTGCAAGGCGTCAAGCATCTCTTCACCATCCCTTTGATCGGGGCCAGCCAGAATCGTTTGATTCATGAAATCGAGGTCGATGCTGACCCGCGTTGGCGACATAAGCTATTGCTCACGGTGGAAAGGGCCTATCGCAAGGCGCCTTGTTTTGGAGACGTGTTTGCTGGGCTCAAGGCTCTTTTAACGCCTGAACCTGTAACGATCGGCGATTTGGCCAAGCGCAGTATTCGATGGGTCAACGAACGACTGGGGTTGGCGACGCCCACGGTTGACAGCAGTGGGATATATGGCAACGCCCACCTGAAAGGAGCAGAACGGATTCGAGATATTTGCCTGCGCGAACGAGCCACCATCTACGTCAATCCGCCTGGCGGGCGCGAATTGTACGAGACGAGTTTTTTCGCCGAACGCCAGTTGGAATTGCGATTCCTGGAGCCCGCACTGGATGCCTATCCCCAGTATGACGGCGAGTTCTTGCCCGGCTTGTCTGTTTTGGATTTGCTGATGCATCTGCCTCCTGAACTGGCCATTCAATGGGTTCGTCGCGGGGCACTCGGCGCACCCGATGACGCGGCGGTTTCGCCGGCCGCCTCCGCTAATCAGCCGCCGGAAGTTGAGGCTGTTTAGACCATGCAGCGAGTGGCGATTCATAGCGTGCCGCGCAGCGGGTCATCTTGGTTGGGGCAAATCTTCAACAGCAGCCCACAAGTCATTTACAAGTATCAACCGCTGTTTTCGTACGCATTTAAGAACGCCTTGTCTCCGCAGTCCACGCGCGCCGAGATCATCGCCTTCTTTGAATCGATCGCCACAAGGAAAGACGATTTTCTCGATCAAACGGAAGCCGTGCAACGTGGAATTTACCCTCAATTTGAAAAGCGACAGCCCGGCTCGCATGTCGTCTATAAAGAGGTCCGCTATCATCACATTCTGGAAAACTTGTTGGCGCAAGACGAGGAACTGAAGATCATCGGTTTAGTGCGTCACCCGCTGGCCGTGTTGGCCAGTTGGAAAATGGCGCCCAAAGAGTTCAAACCGGAGTGGGATTTCTCGGCTG
This sequence comes from Pirellulaceae bacterium, assembly GCA_035327685.1. Classification (GTDB taxonomy): domain Bacteria; phylum Planctomycetota; class Planctomycetia; order Pirellulales; family Pirellulaceae; genus BJ22. The sequence goes on from DAOLCX010000370.1 coordinate 3,328, forward strand.
AATGGCGCAGTGCTCCTTCGAAGAATCAGGGCCGTCCCGAAGAATTTTTTGGGTTTGACAAGTGGCTCGAAGTCTATCGCTTGTTTGATCGATTGAGCCAGCAGTTCAGCCATCGGTTCCGACTGCTGTTCTACGCGGACCTGCTGCGCGACACGGCAGCGGTGGTTCGCCAGCTATTCGATTGGTGCGGCTTGGAATGGGAGGGGCAAACGGAGCGATTTCTTGCTGTCAGCCGCGGTGAAGATCGGCGCGATACGTACTCGGTATACAATACGAAACAGCATGACGATGCCTGGCAGCACGTATTGCCGCAGATGGTGATCCATGAGGTCCGAACTCAGTTGTCAGGCGAGCCTCGTGCCCATCTGGACTCCATGATCGAAGCGGCCAGTTCGTGAGGAACTCAAACCTGAACATGTCAGTTGACGATTCCCAAATTGAACTCAATCGCCGTGAAGCCTTGACGCTCACCGCCGGGGCAGTGGGAACGGTATTGGTCCCCGATTGGAAATTGCCGCCCCGCCGTCGGCAATTTCGGCTGTGGGCCTTTGGCGACGCACACGTCGGCACTGACCTGGTCGAAGGCCGCCGCAGTTTGGCG
>DAOLCX010000371.1:0-3924 GCA_035327685.1 Pirellulaceae bacterium
GCATAACATTCGACTGGCAAGCCAATCGGGTCCGATACGTCGTTCTGATTCCGAGCCACCAAAAACGTCCGCGAGGCAGCTTGAGGCCAACGCGAAATAATCGCTTGCCGATGACCGTCAGTCATGGTCAATATTAAGTCGGCGTCCTGGACCAATCGGTCACTGACGGGTTGACTGCCATGTTCGCTAAGGTCAAAACCCATTTGAGCACCCACCTGAACAGCTTGAGGGCTGGCCGGCGCTCCGGACATGGCGGCGACGCCCGCGGAAACGACATGAACGCCCTGCGCTGCCAGCGACTCAACCGTGAGACCCAAGCGTTGAGCCAGCCGGGTTTTCAGGATCCCAGCGGCCATGGGGCTTCTACACGTATTCCCCGTACAAACCAGCATTATCGTCACTTGGCTCATGCGTTTGATTGTATTGGAATCCATCACTCCGGGGCGTAATACTGTCCAGCGATTCCCGTCTATTCTGACAATTGTTGATGGTTGTGAAAACCTGCAAGGCCCCGCGTCAAAAATGACGTCGACCGCCGCGCGAATACTCGGAGGTATTTCGTCCACTGTCGTGGCATGAGTTTGACCATCTTCCGAGACCGTCGTCAAAATTACAGGCCCGGCATTCAACCGAAACACTTGCATCGTGAACTCGTGGGCCGGCGCACGCAAAGCGATGGTACCGGGTTGCATGGTCAAATTACGCACCGATTTAGGCAAACGCTGTACAACACTATCGCGATGCAGCGCGGGCGTAACAATCGTCAAAGGGCCAGGCCAACAGCGCCGCGCTAACCGCCGCGCCAAGGGAGAAAAATCAGGGCAATAGTCCAACGCGTCATCGGCACTCTTGACGCCAAAAGCCAGGGCATTCGGATATTTCGGCGCCTGAGTTTTGAGCGCTGCCAACCTTTCAATCGTCTCCGCGTGCAGACCACTCGCCACCAGGCCGTACACCGTTTCTGTAGGGACCACCAGAATCTTGCCTTGAGCCAAAGCCTCGACAGCGCGATGGACCAAGTCTCGGCTTTCCTCCAAGCGTCGCAGGTCATATACCATCGCGGTCATACCGTCACACCGAAAAGGACGGCAACATTGTCAAGAATCACATGCACCCATTGAAAGTCGAATGGCCTGTTAGCTCCTGGCGCTGGGTCTCTGTTATGTCAGAAGCCCATGCGAATGTACAACCAAGCAAATTCGTCCGCCTGCTGCCCCACAAACTATATCGCCTGCTAACCCAAGGGGTCAAGTAGTCAGGGGATTCAACGCTCGCCGGACTTGAACTTCTGACGTCTTGACCAATTCGCGTTCTTTCAACGGCGCCTTGTCTATTCGTTGCGACGGAAGCGGTTCTATTAACAACGAATATCCGTGCTGTTCACTTGAATGAACCAAGGCATTGATGGTGGATGGTCATTTCGACAATTTGCGACCGTCCTTGAAGACCCAGCGAAGAAGCATAACGCCAGAGAATCTGACGCGTGCGATCAATATCAACGTATCACATTCGACAACGACTCCGACGCTGGTACCTGGTCCATTGTTCGACCACTCAGCGCTACCTGGTGAACACACGTGGGCGAAAACACGGACCTGACCGCTTGGAGCCACAACCAATCCCCAACCAGTACGCGAACGGTAAAAAAATCGGATGGCGAACCACTTCTTGATTGAATTGGGTCCAGGGAGAGACGCTAGGCGATTGCGGTGCTCAACCAACCGCAAGAGTGAAGATGATCCATGCGATAACGAGGAGCGTTTCAGCCTTCTTGGTAGTGTGGAGTTTCTTGGAATCCTCGCGGAAATGCAGGAACGTGTCGTCTGCAATTCCTCCCCAAAATCTCAATTTCAACTTCCGCCCAATCTTGACGTGCGCGAAAATCCGACTAATCTGACAGAGTCACCGATACATTGCGGTGCTCATTTAAACTCATGTTTGCATTTCGGGGAGGAACTAGCCATGTTGCTATCAGTCATGTCATACTTATGTTTGTGGACCGTTGTTCTTGGGGGGATTCTCGACGTTGATCAACCACGCGCTATCGAGACCGACGTGGAACCGGTGGAATGGACCGTCGTCCAAGACTCTCCACCATGCCCTTTGTACTTCATGTTCCAATACGGATCATTTTATTACTATTCCGCATTTCAATGCAATCCTAACAACAATTGCGAACCAGGTGCGGCGAGCGCAGCGATTAAATACTATAGCCGTCGCGTTGCGATCGGTTGTAAAACTACTGAAGATGGATGTGGATGCATTAATCAGTTTCCTCCGTCCGGGGAATTCTTGGCGGTAACGGACCGTCGTGAGCTAAGTGACGCCAATGGTTTTTTTGCCAAAGGAGACAGTACCACTGTCGAGACGCAGTTGACAAACCAATTTGTGGTCAAGGCTCGTGTATTGAATGCCAACAACCAACCGACGGATGTCTGGTTCCGTACTGTCAGGGTGGAACTCTTCCATTTCGAAAACCAGCAGCGATTTCTCGACGAGCGAATCGCAGTGATGGTCAATGACCAACCAGACCCGGCCATTGTCGGGCCATATGGCACAATTTATGGCCGTTACAGCCAGAACGATGAAACGCTGACGATTTTACTTGACGGTTCGCAAGTTATCTTCCGCGTTACGCGTTAATCGGGCGAACAAGAGCGGCAATGTATTGATCGAATACTCCAAGGCGTTTCAGGTACTTGGATTCGCAACTTATTTCGATCGAGCTACACGAAAACCCAACATCTCATGCGACGTCGAAATCGGGTGAGCTGAAAAATAGTCTGCGCCAAAATAAGGAGCCGAATTGCCCATCACATCTCCGCCCCAAATAACGCGGCAGTTCTCAATCGCGAGCTTCATTCCAGGAGGAAGACTGGCCGCTTGACCGCGCTCCACCGCGCGATCATACGGCATGACCATGAGATCCTGTGTCCATTCGACTCGATCATTGATCAAACCTTCCACGTACACCACATTGCTTGAGTCAGTCGGTTCAGGGTTGGCACCATGGGGATTGGCCGTGGTGAGTGTTTGAATGTGAGCGAAGGTCAGTTCATGAACGGTGGGCAACCTCGCTCCAATACGATGACAATATTCCAGGGCATCATCGTAAATCACCCCCACGACAGGGGCGTTTTCGTCAATCAGACCGCTTTCTAACAGGGCTTGCGCTTTTTCTGGGATAAACCCCATGACTCGACGAAAATTCGCAATACTGACTTCACGAACGCCTAAGTAAAAGCTCTCAAGTTGCAATGTCGTGGGCGGAAACAACAGTGAGCCGTCCATATTGTGAAAGTGATTATTCGAAAACACTAAACTACCGCCCGGAAATAGGGCCAATGCTTCGTCGGCCAATCTGTGGGGCAAGTCTTTCACCTCCACCCGCTTCATTTGCACTCCCGTCCACTCAATGTGACGTTCCCCTAAACGTTCCCACCAGCTGTGCTGATATCGAATCAAAGGCCCGGATGCCGGATCGGAAAAACCGCCAGGGGCAACTCGAACGCGCGCGTCTTGTGTGTTTTGTGGAACCATACGGACAAAACTCTGACGACCCCAACTGGGATGTTCCAATTCAACCACATAGAGCCCCGGTTCCAAGCGCACAGAACATATCCCGTTTTCGATGGAAGGCCGCACGGGCAAATCGCTCTGTGAGACGAGCCCGGTGGAGCGGTAAGGATCAACCATCCGAATGACTACAGAAGCGTCAGCAGGCGTTAACGAAAACTCTGTGAGGATCGTATACCTAGGCGCAGCTCCCGCGGGACCGGTGGCATACAATAACAAACTGACCGCAAACGCAACCGAAAGCGCGGCAATCGTCGCGGCTACGCGGTGCTCGGACAAGGCGTACCAGGCTCGTTGCATCGAAGTCGGCGGCCGAGTCAAGGTGGGCTTGCCCGCCACAAATCGCTG
>DAOLCX010000372.1:0-3905 GCA_035327685.1 Pirellulaceae bacterium
AAGTGACCGCCGATGTGGTGTCGCGCGAACCGCGGGGCCCCGCCCAAATGTTGACATTGGATCAGGCCATGCGCCTGCATATTGAACTTGCGTTACAGCGGACCAAAGGCCGAATCGAAGGGCCAAATGGCGCGGCGACGCTTCTGAACATCAATCCCCACACCCTGCGCGCGCGGATGAGGAAACTAAAAATCAGTTGGAATTCCTTCAGGTCATAATCCTCGCTCGAATCTCCGCAACTTTCGTTCCCGAACCCTCGACCACCCGACATTTTGGCAGCCATAAATCACTGTTTGTTGAAAATCTTTGGGGCGGGACCGGGCCTGAAGCCCTGCGGTTGAATTGGATGTAACCCCTGACGACTTTCCGACCCGCCTTGAACTTTTGCCGCAGTTAGTTCGTAATAGCCTAAATGCCCCGGTGATTGTCGATGGACATCTTGAATCACGGGTGGCAATCCATAACGAAAAGTGGCAGTTTGGTGGCAGTCATCCAAACCGTCTTAGCAGTGTAACGGAGATGAAAACATGATGAAGAGTCTAAATTGCTGGTTGGCCATTGGAATGATCGCGGCTTTTTCGACGATGGCGGTTGCCGATGACTTGACCTTGAAAAGCGGTGACGCAGCGCCTGACTTCAAGGCTACCGCGACCTGCGGGACCGAGGTGTCGCTGGAAAACTTCAAGGACGCGCAAGCCGTCGTGGTGATTTTCAATTGCAATACCTGCCCGGTGGCAATCGCCTACGAAGATCGGATCAACGAGTTTGCCAAGTCCTACGCTGACAAAGGCGTGGCCGTGGTGGTCATCAATAACCATCGATCAGAAGACCTCGATGCCATGAAACAGCGCGCCGAAGAAAAAGGGTTTACCTTCCCTTACGTCTATGAAGGGTCCGGTGACAGCGCTCGGGCGTACGGTGCGAAAGTGACTCCGCATTGCTTTGTGCTCTGCCAAGATCGCAAGATTGCCTATCAGGGCGCTTTCGACAATGACCAGAGAAATCCAACCGAACACTATGTCGCCGATGCAGTGAACGCATTGTTGGAAGGCAAGACGGTCAACGTGACCTACAAGCCCGCGTTTGGCTGCAGCATTAAGTTCCGCTAAAAAAAGAGACGGGAGTCTTTTCCCGGCCAAACGTTGATTCTGGTCCCAGGAGGGATGGCGACTAAGTCGGGCACAGTGCCGCTTTCTGGCGCTGTGCCCGTTTTTGCTGACGCGAGTAATTTCGATGAACCACATCCACTACCTGTCCTGGTTGTTAATTTTGAGTTTATGCCCAATGGCCTGTGCTCCGCCTGGCGACTCGACTCGCTCTGGCATCGATCGCAGCGCCAACACTCTGGCAACCGGTCGGGAACTCCTGGTCATGGATGCCGCGCAGTTCAAAACCTGGTTAAGCGAACAGCACGGCCAATGGGGGTTGGTTGACTACTGGGCCACCTGGTGCGGCCCTTGCACCGAGAAATTCCCGTTGGTCGTCGAGTTGGAAAAACGCTTCCGCGATCAAGGTCTCAAAGTCGCCGCATTCAGCATGGACGACCTGGAGGATGCGAAAAAGGTCGAAGCCTTTTTGGCCCAACATGGGGCGGAGTTTTCCGCAATGGTTCGCTCGGACAAAATGGGTGAAGCGTTCGAAAGCCATGGCATTCGCGAGGTTCCGACCTATCGTTTATTCGATCCCGCGGGTGAATTGATCGTTGAGTTCGTCGGCGAGTTTGATTTGCAACAACTGGAGCAACTATTGAGTTCCCGGTTGAACGGCGCCGGAGAAAAGTAACCGCCCGCGATCCTCGACGTCAACTCGTCTAACCGCCGCCGGTCATCGCCATCCACGCGCTCCACGCTGGCGAAACTCAGTATTTCAGTCGTTGCGAACGCCCGCTACGAAGACGGATAGTCAATTTCAAGTATCTTGAAGTTGATTTTTCCTTTGGGGACAGGAATCGTCGCGGTATCGCCGACTTTTTTGCCCACCAGTCCCTGGCCAATGGGGCTGGTAATCAAGTATTTGCCGTTGTCGTAGTCTTCGTCCCCTTGCCCGACAAGTGTAATTTTTTCGGTCTGGTCCAAATCCATGTCGAGGACCGTGACGGTAGCGCCGAACGCCACTTCATCCTTGGGAACTTTGGAAGGATCGACGATCATCGCACCGGCCAGTTTCGTTCGCATTTGATTAATGCGGGCCTGGAGCAATCCCTGCGCCTCGCGCTGGCCGTGGTATTCAGCGTTCTCGCTGAGGTCGCCCTCAGATCGAGCTTGAGCGATCTTTTCGGCGATCGCGGGCATCTCGATTTGCTCTAAACGCTCGACCTCAGTCTTGAGTTTGTCATAGCCTTCCTGGGTCATCGGGACACGTTCCATGTCGTTTTTCTCCGCAATCAAAATAACAAACCTGCCCCTCGGATGGGACAGGTCCAGCAATTTCATATTGTGCACCAACCAGAGCCCATTGGCAACGCCCAGGCGGTGCAACGGATCACGGACTCCGGCGGAAAAGCGTGATTGTAATACAATTGTCCTTAATTGTTCATCTTTAAACGATGGTAACCCCAGCCAGGGTTTCGAACCATTGAGGACCATTGTTCTACAACGTCGTGAACGGTTTCCCGGACCGGAAATACAAGCCCGCAGCGAAACGCGAGTGAACCCTTGCCAGAGCGGCGGCCTGCAAGGGAAATCTTTGGCTTTAGGATGGGTTGGCCATTAGAGTTGGGGACATATACATCAGACTCCCGCAACCTTTGCAAAAAATGACCTGCTGCTGCCACAATTCATTTTTGGTTTGAACGGTCAACACCTGATGGCATTCGCCACAAGTTTCGCCCTCAGTTTCCGACAACGCTCCGGCGCCGCGGCTCTCAACCATCCGGCGGTAACGGACTCCAATGTCGCCGGTCAAAATCCGCTCGGCTGACAGCAACTCGCCTTCCACAACAGACAAGTCAGCGTGCAGTTTCGTTTCACGCTGCCGCAGTTGCTCGACACCTTGCTGGCATTCCTGTTGCGCGACGGCCACTTGTTGTTCGGTTTCTTTCAGATCTTGTTCCAGCCGTTCAATCTGTTCCATCGCTTCCAGAATTTCGTCGGCCAACACGCTGTTCGCGGCAATGTCTGCCGCGATCTGGTCGTTGAGTATCTGGTACTCGCGATTGGTTTCACACGAATTTCTTTTGAGCTTGAATTGTTCGACGCGATCTTCGCGCTGCTTGAGCGTTAGCTGTTTTTCGTGAGCTAACTTTTTTGTGGCCTTTAATGATTCCTTGGCCAGATCGCGGGCGGCCTCAACGGTTTTGCGTTTGGTCTCAAGATCTCGCACCATTTTGGGGAAACGATTCAAGCGGCCTTTCAACTCATCGCGCTGCTGCAACAGTCCGTGAATCAACGCTAATTGAGCATAATCGATGGCCATAATTCATCCTGTCGCGTGTGATTTCTGAACTTTAAACGTAACTGGTTTTGCCCCCATTTGCAACAAGTCGGCGATTAACTTCTGGGAATTCGCCAACAACGCTAGCCGCACGGTTTCGATATCGCCACCAGACGCGAACATGGTTACCAGCGGATCACCCTGCTTTAACACGGTCGCTGGGGAGGGGATATCCGCGAGTGTGCCCGTTTGAACACCGGCCAGCAACCTGTCGAAGACCTCGGCACCGACAATCAACTCACCCGGTCCAGGCCAATAGACAATTCTTTTGCCATGAACCCCCGTAAATCTCTTCACGGCGTTCAATGTTGTCTCGGCAATTGGCTCGACGGGAAGCCCCAGGCAAGCGCTCCAATGCCAATCGAAAATAGAACCGAGCCCGGCCCGCTCATACAGTTCGACGGAGGCTGTGGGGCGAGGGTTGACTTCTACAGGCCAAACGGTTTCACCTTCTAACTTAAAATCGACGCCAA
>DAOLCX010000373.1:0-3898 GCA_035327685.1 Pirellulaceae bacterium
TTCCTACTCGAACAAGGGCTGATTTTCAATTGTGCGCAATTATCCGTACGTTACCAATCGACGTCCGTTGACAAACATCGCGAGTTCCTGCATTGCGATAATTCTAATTGACGCTTGATGACTTTTCGACTATGTAACAAGCGTTAGTACTCGAGTGCTAAATAAATCCACATCATTGTCGCGGCGGTATGCGGCTCGATCAAACACGCTGGGCATTTCGAAATCGTGGTAGTTGTTCGTTGGTTTCCAAATAATCATGGACTTCGTTGAGTAGTTGGGGCAAAACGGTGCAGCGGTGGTTGCGGGTGATGGTTTCGTGGAGACGCCACCAGACACGCTCGATCGGATTGATTTCGGGGGCGTATTTGGGGAGGAAGTGCAACTGAAAGCGCCCGGGATGTTGCACCAGATAGTGTCGCACCAGCCTGCAATCATGAAACTGAGCATTATCGCAAATCATATGGATGACTCGATACCGCCGCAGTCGACGACGAAGTCCTTCCAAATAGCCGACGAACAACTGTGCGTTCCTCCACTGATGACGTGCAGAAACATATTGTGGTCAGGTTCTCTAATCTAGCGAGCCGTTCAAATAGCGCTTTTCATTGTTCCTTGGAGTTCGCACCTCGGCCTGCTGACCCCGCTTCATCCAATGGCTGCCGATCTTGGGATTCAAATGCATTTCGACGTCATTTTGAAAAACGGCCGTCTCGGAGGGATCCAAGTTCTTCAGCAACCGACAAATTGCCTGCAATTTCGCATCATATTGAGGGTCGGCGGGGCCGACGACGGGCCGAGAACGACGCCAGACGAAGCCCTGTTCATGCTAGGCGCGGGGAACCGTCTTCCGACTCGCGCGAAAACGATGGCGTTGCCACAACAAGAACACCAGCAAGCCGCAAGTCCATCGCCAGCGGAAAAACCTAAAATCGCGAGCCGTCTAAGATTGCAAACAGCGCAATAGGGTCACCAACCACCAAGTCACAACGACCGGACGGCGCTCGCTACGTCCCCAAACGGCCGCAACTTCCCCGGTCCGCAATAGAACTTCAAAACAATCTTGCGTTCCCCTTCCGGCAAGCGGATAATTCCATTCATGACTTGTTCCTCTGGGCTGAAGCGTCTTAACTCCAACCTATGTTCAAGCCATGCGTTGTTTTTGCGTGGACCTATTAAGGGCTTCCTTCGACGATTCTCGAACCTGCCCCGGATTCATTAACGTATTGGCTGACAGGAGAATGAAATGCTCAAGGCGTTTGTCGGCACAGAGAGGTGGTGTTGTTGTAGGGTGCCGCGGGCGGGCTGGAATGGTAGGCCAGAAAGGCCCCCCCACAAAGAGTTGCGACGAGCCTTAACTGCCGAGACAGACGACAACCGCGCAACACTTGGCGGGGGCGATGGAGTAAGAAGCAAAGAAATCTTGAAATCAATGCGCTTGTCAGTTGATGGTGACGGGTTGTCGGAGCATTTCAGGGGCTTGGTCGTCGAGGTCGTTGAGGCCGGTGATGTATTGTAGCTCGGTCATGGTCCGTTCGGATTCACGGACGCTGTCGGCGACCGCATCGACCTGGCTGGAGATGAAGTTGGGGTCTTGCCGGTTGACGGCCATTTCCGCCAGGCCCATGATCTTATTCTCCAAGCGGTCCAACTCCAGCTTGACGTAGCGGTGGTTGGTTTCGGCGGTGATGGCGTTGTTCATCCGTTCGCGGAGCGTGACCAGATTGTCTTCGATCGCGCGGCGAATCTTGGCGTCATGTTGGGGCCCCAACTGGCCGCTGTCCAGGTCTTGAAGTTGCCGCTCCAACCGCGTCGCTTCCCGCTGCAGGGTGTCGGTCGAGATCGTGTCGAGGAATCGCTCCAGCGAGTATTGAGTAAACAGCAACCGCAAAAAGACCCACAATAGGCGGTCCAGGCTGGCGGCGCGCATGTCGTCGAGGTCCACGACCGAGTCCAACGTGTCGGGCTGTTTGAGGTCGCGGGCGATTTCGGTCAACTCCCGGCATCGGTAGCGGATGTTTTCATACCGCTGGTGCATCGGTTGCGGCAAGGCCCGGATGATCCGCTTCATGATCTCCTGGTTCTTGACGGAGCGTTGTTGCGCTTTGTTTTTGTGATCTTGAGCTTCAACATAGCGTTGGAATTTGGGGTGGGTGGCGAGGAGGCCCAGGTAGGCGACTTCGCCAGCGACCACCAGCGGCAATACGACGTCGGGTTGGCCGCTGAGGAGTCCGAAGGCGACGCCACTGCCGAATACCAGCAAGTTCCAGTGGTTGAGAAACGCGCGTTTGATATATTTCCACACGGCTATTGTTTTCCATCGCTGCGTTTCAGTTCTTCCGCCATCACCATCTCGTGCACAATATCGACCGTTTCCTTGAATTTCGGTTCCCGCTGCATTTCGGCTGCGGGGCGGTCAGGTGGATCGACTTCGATTTCTCGGATGATAGTCCCCGGAGCCGAACTCATAATATACACGCGATCGCCCAAATAGACGGCCTCTTCAATGGAGTGGGTGATAAAGAAGACGGTGGCCTGCACGCGATTCCAGAGTGATACGAGCAAGTCTTGCATGGCCATCCGCGTCTGCGGGTCGAGGGCCCCAAACGGCTCGTCCATCAGGATGATCCGCGGGCGAAGTATTAAACTGCGGGCGATGGCCACGCGTTGCTTCATCCCGCCCGATAATTCATGGGGATACTTGAATTGATCGCGGTCGATGTCGAGCCCGACCAGTCGAAGCCACTCGCGAGCCATCTCGTGGCGGATATGCAGGGGAACGCGATTGCATTCCAGCCCAAATGCGATATTGTCCAGGACAGTCCGGTGGTCGAAACTGGTGTAGTCCTGAAATACCATGCCGCGATCGGAGCCGGGGCCGAGGACCGGTTTGCCACCTACTAACACCGATCCGGTCGTGGGTGGATGTTGCGGCTCCAACCCGGCGATCATCCGCAAGATGGTGCTTTTGCCGCATCCGCTGGGCCCCAGGATGCAGACCAATTCGCCTTTGTCGGGCAAGTCCTCGACGACAAAGTTGATGTCGCGGACGGCGGTCAAGGCGGACTTGCCCGTTTTGTAAACCTTGCTGACGTTCTGAAACGAGACGATGGCGGGTCGCGGAACTTCTGCCGGTGTCCGGATGTGATCCAAGATGTGACCGACGCCAACATCGGTTGCCGGAGGAGGCGTCGCGGCTTGGGGCGAATCGTGGGTCATGGCCGCCATTCCGTCTTGGTTCGACTCTTTTCAGTGGACGAGGTCTTAGGAATAGGGGCCGTTCCTTGTCGCTCGGCTTGCCACTGTTCAACCCACTGATCGAATGGCCGTCGGATCGGCAGAATGGTCCCTTTGATTTTCTCCCAGATCATGATGATCGCCTGGCAAGCCTGCAATAATATTCCGGTCCCGCCATAGCGATAGGGGAAGAGTTGCCGCTGAATCCAATAAAACGTTCGGTCCACGGCGAGAGCGACAATCGGGATGATCATGATGATCAAGTAGATGTATTCGGGTCGGCTGCGCCGCTGGGCGTTAATAATTAGATTTCCCAAGCCCCCCTGTTCGTCACCCAGTCTGACCGTCTCGGCCAGCATGATGTACCCAAAGGCCAATCCGAACAACAATCGCAACGAGTCAAATACTTTCGGCAAGGCCAGCGGGACCAGCGTCTTTATGATGACTTGCCAGCGCGACGCACCCAGCGTGTAGGCGGTGTCAACGTAGCTCTGGTTGACATTCCCGATGGAGGTTGCCGTATCGGAGATGACGAACGCAACGCATGCCAAGAAAATAAAAATGACTTTTTGAGTCTCACCCACGCCAAAAATAAAAAACGTCAAAATGATCAGGGCCGCCATGGGGATGTTGCGCCCGAATGCCAAGACCGGTGCGAGGAGTG
>DAOLCX010000374.1:0-3887 GCA_035327685.1 Pirellulaceae bacterium
GGGTAGATAGACTTCGTTGATTAATCGATTACGCACGAACGAAGTCAACACCCGCGGTTTGAATTCGTGCAAGCGGAGTTCTTCACGGCGTTCGGTCAGGAGACGGCTTTTTATTTCCTGGAACCGTTCAAAGGCAGGAACATCGAGAGTCGCAAACTTATTCAGCCGAGCGATAAACTCATGGAACTCCAAACGATAAGGGCGCTGTTGTAATCGCGCATGGTCTCCCAGTAGCCCTGGGATGTTGCTCGTCGTCGCGGCAGAGAGTGCTTCGCGCGGCGGTGAATCGGTTTCCAAAAGGATTGAGACAGCTTCCCACAGATCGCTGTGGGAGGGGATGGAGTCATCAGGTTGTGGAATACTCGACAGCCAGTCATAGGCGTCTTGCATTTGCTGAAAGATCGGCAGGGCACGAAAAGACTTCCCCAGCAACTCTTCGGTCGCTCGCGGTCGTACCAAACTGCAAAACCGCTCCACAAGCGCATGTGCGATCTGGGAGGCGGGTCGCACCTGATCGATCAACTGATGATAAAGAAACTCCGCCGCATTAGCAGGTTGACCGATCGCCTGTCCCCAAAGTTGTGCAAAGGCTTCGATTTGTTCTTGTAAGGCGGCAATCAGCGTCGTTTTTCCAATCTGTTGACTCAATATCGATTGTGCTGTGCGTTGCGCATCGATGCGAATGATGAGTCGGTGGCGATAAACTGCTCGTTGGTCATCAGCGCCCAACCACATCCAGGCCAAATTCGCCAGCGCGCGACAACCGGGATCGAACCTCAGCCAGCCGAGTCGTTGGTCGAGTGACGCCAGTTCTCGGAGAATTAAGGCGGCGTCATGATCGTGAACGCCTTTGATATATCCCTCGGAGTATCGCGGCGCCATGAACTTCTGCACCACACTGACTAATTCGTCGAAGGGCATCGAATCCAGTTCGGGCAGGCCGACATGATGGCCGTGCTTGTGGGCCGCCGGCAATACACTGTGGCGGGCCAGCTGATACATCTGGTACGCCAGATATTCGCCCCGATAAACGTCATGATGTTCCGAAACGACGGCTTGATCCCAATATGCCCGAAACGTTGTCAAGTCTTCATTGTCAACCGGCTCGATGAAGTTTGTACCGGTAATATGGAAGCACATTCGTTCCTGTTGCACGACAAATGCCAAATCCAACGGTTGGATATTGACGGTAAACTGATGTCGGCCGAGTTGAATCAGGTTCTGGCCATCGACATACAAGTCTTGTCGATCGCGCAATTGCCGCGCGGAATCTTCACGAATCGTTTTCAGGCGACTTTGGAGTTCATCAACCTTGACTGTTTCATCCAATTCCAGCAGTTGCCGGACAATATCGCGGACCTTGTCCACCATCAAATCCGCGGCAAAATAACTGTTGATTTCGTCTAGCGAAGTCAATCCGGCGACTCGCGTTTGGATACTACCGAGGATTCGCTCGGCAGCCGTAGCCAGCGACATCGCCCGCCGATTCCTCGCATCGACCAACTGCAATTTCTTGGCGTCGAAGGCCGAGTAAACCTCGTCTCGTTTCTCCGCGAGTTGAACGACATACTCATCAAATTCGGCGAACTTCCCTTCGAGTTCCTCCACCTGCACCATCATCTTGGTCAGGTATTCGTCACACTTCTGAGGCGTATCGCAGACATCCAGATAGCTGGTGACGGCCTGGCTGAGCAACCTCAGTTGCGCGGCAAATTCGGCGGCTCCTTCATGGCTAAGGAGTTCCCTGAGTCTGAGGCGCAACACTGCGCGAGTATGATTTAACGAGGCATAAATGGTCGAAATCGAATCAGTAATCGCCGTGCGTTGTGAGGCATCGTCGATTTTCAGATTGCTGACGATATCAATGAGCAATTCCAGTTTGCCGCCGATATCCAACAAGCGTTGATCGAGTTCTCTGCCGATACTCGCGGCTTCAACCTGATCGATCCGGCCACGTTCGTTATCGATTTGCGAGGCAAAGTCATCGAGAGCACTCGGGTCGGCCAGGAACTGAACGCAGCTTGTGGCTAAAGAGTCAGTCGCGTTAATGACATCCTGTTCCAGCTCTTCGACGGCAGTCACATCAACGTATTTGAGGTCTTTCAGCGAAATCAACTGTCCGCGAACCAGGCGAAGCTGCGCCAACGACTCGACAAATTCGTCAATCGATTGGTAACGCCGCCGCGCCGCTTGAGACATGACCTCGCGCGTCGCCTGAGCGGTCGTTTGGAATTGTTGTTGTGTGGCGGCTCGGATGTTTTGCACTTTGTCGAATTCAGAAACCGCCGCAGAAGCCGCCTGTTTGACTTGCGCTACAACATCTGCGATTTCGAATGCAGCCGATTCTTTGAGCCAGAAGTAGCCGTCGAGCACTTGTTGGCATTTGCGGACCAAATCGATGTACAAATCTGCATAGGTATCGTCGTGCGTTAGCAAACCTACAATTTCACTACATTCGGCAATCGCTCGCACCACATCGCGGTTTCCGATCTTGAAAAGGAACGAATCGGTTCGGGCCGCAACAGGGGCGGAGTGCGTAATGAATGGGGTTTGCCAGACTTGGATGGCATGATGGCGCCGGGCGGATTCCTCAGCGCGGAACACCAGCAGGTGGCCGTTTTCGAACTGCGAGTACCCTTGGCAGCGTACTGGGTTATCCATGCGTTGCTCAATGACATTGTAGGTCAACAGCAGGTAATCACCGGTCGCAGGTTGATGGAAAACGAAGAGGTGATCCTCTCCATTTGACGAGGCAATTCTCTTTTCAAACAGAAATGCTTCGCCACTGGAATCAAATGTACGGTAGGCGCCAAACTGTGTATAAAATCCGCTCGCAAAGACGATGCCGTGGTCTTCGGGGAGCAGCACACAAGCGTGTTCCAGCGCGTCTTGTCGCAAGATATGGTGGTTTTTGCGATTGTAAATGAAGTAGCGATACTGTTGTTCGCGGAAGGGCCGAATTCTCAGCAGCACCAGATTTCCCACCAGCGCGTAAAAGATTTCGGCGTCGTCCAAAGTTTGATCGGGATCATCCACCGGCTCGCGATAGATCCCCTGTCCATCGTCTGTGTTGTCTTCGATTTTGATAGTCAGGTCGCCACCGATCGTTTCAACAAAAACGATATCTTCGACCGAAATATGAGGGTGTCGCCCGTGGCGGTGTAAATCGCGATGCGTTCTTTTCCAGAGAAATTCGTGTTGCGGGGGCGAACGGACTTCATGTTCACTGCGATTGTCAACATATTGCAGCCGATCACCGACCATAACCCACTTAAAGACTTTGATATCGGCAGCCGTCTTGCCGACTTGAAAGACCATATACAGATTGGGGTAAGCGAGGTGGAATTTGGCAAATTGGGTCGCTGAATAGTATTTGTATAGTTGCTGAAACTCCAATACAAAGCGAGAGTCGTCCAGCAAGCTCAAATCAGACTCGTGGAAAACCTGATCCGCAAAACGATAGATGGCGAAGACGTCGGAAATTGTCGTTTCCGTCTTTAATCCCAGGTGGACGTTGAACCCGAATATAAAATGATCTCCAACGGGGACCAGGTCGCGGGCCACACAGTTGTGTTCCGTCGACACCTGTTCTGTAGAAAGCAGAGTCGTGGGGATCGCGCCGAAAACGTCCCGTCGCGCCTGGTTCAGTTGATCCAACTTGCCGCGCAAGTTGTCCCCTGCTTGTTGCAAGCGATTGCGAATGATTTCGTAAGTCGATTGCTCAAGCTGGATGGCTGCCGCACCTTCGGGGGGTGCCGACGGTTTACTTCGTGCGGTTTTCGCCATGTGTACCTCTCACCCAGCGAACACCACGTTACGATTTTCGCGAGGTCTTGGCTCCGGTTAACTGCAAGCTGGCGGCGCTGTGGTCGGCCACGCCCAGTTGC
>DAOLCX010000375.1:0-3886 GCA_035327685.1 Pirellulaceae bacterium
AGCCGCCTTGCTACGCATCGAATATTTCTTCCAGTGCTTGTACAAACGCTGCCGCGTCGGCGAAGCGATTGTACAGAGGGACGGGGGCGGCACGAATCACATCCGGCTCCCGCCAATCGGTCTCAAAACCGGCCGCATCTAGTTTAGCTTTCACCTGCCGACCTGGAATTCGGTCTGAGGTCACGCGCAACGACAACTGGCAACCGCCGCCGGGAGGAGTCACCATGGCAATATGTTCCGAGAGACGCTGCTGAAGCTGTTCGCGCAGAAAGCCGGTGAGGGCTCTCGATTTTGTTGTCAATACCTGCATCCCGCCTGCCCGCTGAAACAGATCCAACGACGAACGGATCGCAGCCAAAGAAATAATGGGCGGATTGCTCAACTGCCATCCTTCTACCGTGGGAATCGCGCGAAATTCGGTCTTCATCTCAAATCGCGTGGACTTGTCATGCCCCCACCAACCGGCCAATCGAGGCAAGTCGATTCTTGAGGCGTGCCTGTCGTGAACAAAACAACCGCCGACCGAACCGGGGCCGCTGTTCAAGTATTTGTACGTACACCACACGGCAAAGTCGATATTCCAATCGTGTAAGGACAGTTCGATATTCCCAGCCGCGTGGGCCAGATCGACACCGCTCGTGATGCCCCACCGTTGACAAATCGCCGCAATCCGAGGCAAGTCAAACACTTGACCAGTGTAATATTGCACGCCCGGCAGTAAGACCAAGGCCAACTCTTGGTGGTAATCGTCAATCAGTTGGCAGATGTCATCGGTCCTAAGACACTCCTCACCTTCACGAGGGTCAACCACGATCATCACATCGGCCGGGTCAAACCCCCGCGCGCGGATGTGCGACTCGACAGCAATGTAGTCCGACGGAAATGCACCGGCTTCGATGAGTATGCGTATTCTGCGCCCTTGTGGCCGCCAAAAGGTTGTGAGCATTAAATGGAGGTTGACCGTCAATGAGTTCATCACCACGACCTCGGTGGGTAACGCCCCAACAATGTCTGCCATCGGCACGGTGAGAAACTCATGGTACGGCATCCAGGGAAACTCGCCCGTGAAATGTGCGCGCACCCCCAAGCTCCTCCAGGCGTCCAATTCTCTTTCAATAAAACCGGGGGTTTGTTTCGGCTGCAATCCCAAGGAATTACCGACCAGATAGACGATCTCGCGACCTGTTTCATCCTGCGGGATGAAGAACTCATCCCGAAACCCACCAAGCGGGTCCGCATCATCCAATTCAGTTGCCAGCATCTTGATAGCAGCAGTGTCCATGCTCGTCTCAGTCGGTGCAATCGTACACAACATTGCGGAACAATTTTCCTCAGTTGTTGGTTGTACCATCATGGTAAACCTAGCCAGGGTTTGGAACAATTGAGGACAACTGTTCTGCAATCGGGCTGACATTTGTTTAGTCGGCTTCCACTTGTTGCAAAGGAATTAGGGCTGGTCGCGAAGGTGCGGCGTCCGAGCAAAACGGGGCGACGTGCAAGTCCAACAAATAAAACCCATCCGCCAACTCATCGACGACGAACACCATTTCCGTGATCGTGGCCTCCACTCGAGTGGACTCAGAAACGCGCCGGCTGCCATCGGCAACGTTCCAGAATAGGTGGTGATTCGACAGGAGTCCTTCGTCAAACATCCGGTCAATCGATGGGAAATCGACCAGTAGATGTTCGATTCCCGACTCGACAATCAGTTGCATCGCCTGCCGTGTAAAAAAGGGTGGTTGGCGATCGATACCGTACTTCGCACTGATTTTGGCAGTGTCATTGGGTGCAGTCCGCACAATCAATGCCTTCACAGCCACCGGGCTTTTGACCAGATTTCGTTGAATCGCCGTCTTCAATGCCGTGGCTGTGATGACTCGGTCATTTTCGTTCAGCGGAGGCCGATAGGTATCTGTTGTCTGATGGGCGACCTCCATGGGAACTGATACTAACAGCGACGGGAGCAAGCGGAGCGGGGCTATATCGGCAACGGCCACGCGGTCGTGAACGATATGCCCAACGGTTTCGGTATGTGTGCCGTTGCAGTGAGGGACCAGTGTGATGGTATCGACGTTGCAGCTTCCTTTCTGCTGAGTATCACCGACGAATTCGCCCAAATTCAAGGGTTCGCGTTGCGCGCGGGGGGCACCGTAGTGATTGGGTTGGTCACCTTCGAAATCAAGCCGAATCGCGATGGACCGCGCCTGTTCGAACAGGATTTCGTACCGCTCGCTGGGTGATTCCAAAAAATACTGGGGCATTCTTGGCGGTTCCTCAAAAATCACCGATAATACTGGCTCATTGTAACGACGATCGGGCGTCTTGGCGATTTACCCACAACATGAATCTCGATTTGACACAGCGATCTGCGGTGGTTTGCGGCAGTTCGCAGGGAATTGGTCTGGCGGCTGCCATCGAGCTGGCTCGATTGGGTGCCAGTATCACGTTGGTAGCGCGCGATTCAGAACGGTTGCAATTGGCGATTTCGAAGCTGCCGCGTTCGTTGGGGAAACATCACGATTTTATGGCGGTCGATTTTCAGCAGCCTGAACAAGTGAGTGCGGTGATCTCGGAGTGGGTTCGTCGCGGCCACCATGCGGATATTCTGGTGAATAATGCGGGTGGGCCCGCTCCAGGTCCTGTTCGCAACGCATCCATAGCCGAGTTGCGGGGAGCGTTTGACGCGCATTTGATTGTCAACCAGATTCTGGTGGAACACTTGTCACCCGGGATGATCGAGCGGGGCTATGGTCGCATCATCAACGTCATTTCCACTAGCGTGAAGCAGCCGATACCCGGCCTGGGGGTTTCCAACACCATTCGAGGTGCGGTCGCCAATTGGGCCAAGACATTGGCTGGTGAGTTGGCGCCTTACGGCGTGACCGTCAACAATGTGCTGCCGGGAGCGACGAGAACCGCCCGCTTAGAGGCGATCATTGAGACTTCGGCTGCCAAACATGGGGTTTCGGCAGATGAGGCTGAGCAGCGAATGTTGGAATCGATCCCTGCCAAACGGTTTGCCGAACCGCATGAGGTCGGCGCGGCGATCGCTTTTTTGGCTAGTCCAGCGGCAGCCTACATCACTGGAATCAATTTGCCGGTCGATGGTGGGAGAACGTCATGTCTGTAGAGTCGTTCGAAAACTTCATCGATGGAAGTTTTGTCCCGGCGCTGTCCGGAAATTGGCTGGATAACTATGAGCCAGCCACCGGCACCGTGTACTCCCGAGTTGCAGACTCGACTGCCGAGGACGTATCTGCGGCAGTCGAAGCGGCGGAGCGGGCCTTTCCGAGGTGGAGTGGGTTGGGCATGGCAGAGCGGTCGCGATTTCTACATCGAATGGCGTTGGTGATTGAGCGCGACGCGTCGGCACTAGCGCGCGCGGAATCGCGGGATACAGGCAAGACTCTTCGGCAAGCGGCGACGGTGGATATCCCGCGTGCGGCTTTGAACTTTCGATTCTTTGCGGGAGCGGCCATGGGTTACGCCAGCCAGTCGCACGCGGCACCTGGCGCCATCAATTACACGTTGCGTCAACCATTGGGGGCTGTGGGTTGCATTTCCCCTTGGAATTTGCCGTTGTACTTGTTGACCTGGAAAATTGCGCCGGCTTTGGCAATCGGCAACTGTGTGGTGGCCAAACCGTCCGAGTTGACTCCAGCCACAGCAGCGATGTTGGGACGAGTTTGCCACGAAGTGGAATTGCCACCCGGAGTGTTGAATATTGTTCACGGGGCCGGTCCACGTGCGGGCGAGGCATTGGTCTGCCACGATGACGTGCGCGCGATCTCTTTCACAGGCGGCACCAAGACGGGTAGGCAAATTGCCAGTGTAGCGGCCCCGCGTTTCAAAAAACTGTCGCTTGAGCTTGGCGGCAAAAACCCGA
>DAOLCX010000376.1:0-3884 GCA_035327685.1 Pirellulaceae bacterium
GCGTGTGAATAAACAATAAAAAAATCGACCACATTGGTGTGCGGGGAGACCTGATTTCTCAGGTCAGCCAATGTGGTCGAATGTTTTCAGAAGAGGTAGGAGACTTTCGCGAAAGCGATCAGACTCCACCGCGGCCGCGGCCGCCAAAGAGTGGCATTTCGAATTTCTTTCCTTTGAGTTGTTCCGCTTTGGATCGTTGTTCCCGAGTGAGCAGGTCCAAGACGTCCTTTTCCAAGTCTGCGCGGAATTTTGTCAATTCAGATTGGAACTCTTCCATACCAGCGCCGGAGTCGCGGAGTTCTTGCATGATCTCACGCATTTCTTCCTGACTTGATTCCAACAACTTCGCGATTTTCTCTTTGGCGTCGTCATCGATACCGACCCGGCGAACGACTTCGTCGTCTGTATAGGCATTTGCGCCGGCGACCCACATGTAGATCCCCAAGAGTCGATTTCTTTGGTCCTCATCGAGGATTTTGAGAGCTTTTTCTTCGGCTTCGCGCATCGCTTGCCCGCCCCCTTGTCCTCGTTGGCCGCGTTCACCACGTTCACCGCGTTGACCGCGCTCACCGCGTTGGCCGCCTTCACCGCGTTGGCCGCCTTCACCACGCTGCCCACCTTGGGGGCGGATTGATTCCAGGACCTCTTCGAGATCAGCCAATTGGCGGTCAGATAATTCCAATTCCTCTTGTACTTGTTCTCTTGTTAGCAACATGGCACGGGACATCATGCCCATCATGCCTCGTCCGCCTCGCCCTGGCTGAGCCATAGCGTCGGCTGACAACATCAACATCACCATCGCGCAGCAGCACGTTCCGAGTAATACCTTTTTCATACGTTCACAACCCTGAATGTCTCAATTTGGAAATTTTTGGGGCAGTATTTCCAGTATGGTCTTGATGACCACCCCGCTCGTTTCCTACCCCCCTGAAACGGCATCTCGATAGGACTGCGAACCATTGAACACGCTGGCGGACAAAAGGTACCGCCGAGAAACCCGATTTTTTGTCAAAATCCGGCGAGAAAAAGGTGCGGTGTTTTCCATTAATTTGGGGTCAATGGGACTGGTTCAAGGGACAGAGGTCTTGAAAAACCCCAGTCCTGGGGGACTGGTTGATATTATGGCATTCGTTGAACTGTATAGTTGAAACTGCCAGAGTTTTCGGTGGTTTTTCACAAATACAGAAATCCTTGACGGGGTCCGCTGTCAAGGGATCAATTTTCGTTGGAGCTGGGGTTCATAAATACTGCCTTCACTCGGCCCGTTTTGGCCCTTGCAATATTGCGTGAACTGGGTAAACTAACCGCTGAAATGAAAAGAGCTTGACGGTTGCGCCGAGGCGCTAAGTTGGCGGAAATAAAGTTGGCGAGGAGTTGATTCGGCGTCGATGGCGATCAGCAAAGTGAAGAAGAAAGCGTTGTTTGAGAATTTTGGACAACATCCCCAGGATGTGGGTTCTCCCCAAGTTCAGATCGCGGTGCTGACCGAACGGATTAATCATCTAACGGAGCATTTGAGTCGCAACAAGAAGGATCACGCGACCCACCGCGGGCAGTTGCAATTGGTGTCGCGACGGCGCCGTCTGTTGGACTATTTGCGTCGTACCGAACCCGACCAATACTTGCAAATTATTGCCAAATTGGGAATCCGCAAATAGCCTGAGTGGCTATTCTGCCAGGCGGATCTTTTCCGCTGGGTGGGTTGGTGACGGCATCAGCAGTAGGTTCTTCAACAAGCTGCCAGGCAATCGGTGATCTGGCTTCTTTTCTGGATAGCCCGACCGGGCAAGTTTGCGCGAGTGTACGCGCGCCAGCGTCGGAGGCTTTTGTAATGGGCACTGAGTATACGATTGGATTTAGGTAAACAGGAAATGACAAAGATTCGAGTCGAACGGCAAATTGGAAATTCGGTATTCTCGTTGGAAACAGGCTGGTGGGCGAAGCAGGCGGCCGCATGTGTGGTGGCCAGTTATGGCGAGACGGTGGTGTTGAACGCAGTTGCCAGTGGCCCGGCGCGGCCGGGCATTGATTTTTTTCCTTTGACCTGTGATTATCGGGAACGAACCAGCGCGGCGGGAAAATTTCCCGGCGGCTTCATCAAACGAGAAGGTCGGCCATCGACCAAGGAAATCCTGACCTCGCGATTGATCGATCGGCCGATCCGACCGATGTTCGCTCCCGGTTTCATCGACGAAGTGCAATGCCAGGCCATGGTCTTGGCCAGCGACCGCCAGAACGATGCCGATGTGCTGGCCATGAATGGCGTTGCTGCCGCGTTGTTGATTTCACCGCTCCCCTTTGAAGAAGCGGTGGCGTCGATTCGCGTCGGCCGCGTCGATGGTCAGTTGATACCGTTTCCGACCCACGACCAATTGGAATCCAGCGATCTGGATTTGATTGTCTCCGGAACAAGCCAATCGGTGACGATGATTGAAGGGTTCGGCCGCGAAGTTCCTGACGACCAGATGTTGGAAGCCATCGAATTTGCGCACAGCGTAATCCGACAGCTTATCGATCTGATGCGCGAATTGGCGAGCCAAGTCAAGGTTGAGCCTATGGCGTTTACGCCTGCCCAACCCGCGGCGATTTATGAAATCGTTCGGAACCGTTATTACGATGGTCTTCGATCGGCCAAGCAATCGGCAGGCAAGCAAGAACGTGCCGACGCGGCTCGCGCTTTAAAAGAACGGGCCCATGCCGAGTTGGCAGCGGAGGCGACGGCGGAAAACCCCTTGGATCAAAGTCTATTTCAACAGGCCTGGCATGACCTGGAGCAGCGCGTGGTTCGCGACCTGATATTGGCGGGGACCCGCCCGGACGGTCGCGACAATGTCTCGTTGCGGGCGATTGAGTGCCATGTCGGCGTGCTTCCTCGTGTCCACGGTTCAGCAGTGTTCCAACGAGGCGAGACGCAAGCCCTGATCACGGTGACACTGGGTACGGCCCGAGACGAACAACGGGTGGACGGGTTGCAAGAAGAATACTCCAAAAAGTTTATGCTCGATTACAACTTCCCGTCGTTCAGCGTCGGCGAAGTTCGGCCGATCCGGGGACCCGGTCGTCGCGAGATCGGGCACGGTGCTCTGGCCGAGCGGAGTATTAAGCCCGTTTTGCCGGATCCCGAACAATTCCCTTATACCGTGCGCATTATCTCGGATATCCTCGAATCGAACGGATCGTCGTCGATGGCGACGGTGTGCGGTGCGACGTTGGGGCTGATGGATGCGGGCGTCAAAATTACCAGTCCCGTCGCCGGCATCTCGGTGGGGCTCGTCAAGGAAGGTGAACGCTGGGTGTTGCTGACCGATATCATCGGCGACGAAGACCATTTCGGCGATATGGATTTCAAGATTGCCGGAACGCCCAACGGGATCACCGGCATTCAGCTCGATTTGAAGATTCGCGGCATCGATCGAGAGATTATTCGAGCCACGTTGACCCAGAGTCGAGAAGCGCGCATGGAAATCCTCAAGCGGATGTTGTCCGTGATCCGGATGCCCAACGATGATATTTCGCCCTACGCGCCGCGTCTGTTGGTCACGCAAATTGATCCCGACAAGATCGGTTTGTTGATAGGACCGGGCGGCAAGAATATCCGCCAGATTCAGGAAGAAACCAAGACCGTGATCGATATTGAAGACTCGGGTCGAGTCACGATCGCTTCGGAAGACGCCGTCTTGGCGGAAAAAGCCTTAAAGCGCGTAGAGCTTGTGACAGCCACGGTTCAAATTGGAAAGATCTACGATGGTGTGGTCAGCAGCATCAAGGATTTCGGCGCGTTTGTGGAGATCCTTCCCGGTCGGGATGGACTGTGCCATATCAGTGAGTTGTCGAGCGGCTACATCGGCAATGTGACCGAGGTTTGCCAGGTCGGTGATGAAATG
>DAOLCX010000377.1:0-3875 GCA_035327685.1 Pirellulaceae bacterium
AGTTCGGCAAGCCGGTCATTGTGGCGACTCAAATGCTCGAAAGTATGCATCACAATAAACTCCCTACCCGCGCGGAGGTCAGCGACGTGGCCAATGCGATTTTGGACGGAGCGGATGCCTGTATGCTGTCAGGCGAAACCGCTGTCGGGCAATTTCCACTGGATGCCGTGCGGATGATGAAAAAGATCATGGGTGAGACTGAAAACTTCCTGGCCTATCGCGGCAGCAGCAGGTCAGGTCACCAGGACGACCAAAGTACCTGGCCCGTGATGGAAGCCATCATGTTCAGCGCGGCTCATATCGCGCGGCGCATCAAAGCCAAATTGGTCGTCATTGCCAGCAGTGAATCACGGCAAGCTCTGGTTAAATCGAAACAACGCGATTTCATCAAGACCGTCTGCTTGACCGACAATGTTGCGGTATCCCAACGCATGGCCCTGTACTGGGGGATCGTCCCCATCATCGTGGAAGATCTGCACGATTACCAGCGCCTGCCCGACCATGTCCTGAATTGGGCTCGCAACACGGGCGGCCTGCAAGCCGGCGACCGAATCGTGATGGTCTTGGACAGTGAAGCGACCAGCGACCTGCACGACTCGTTGCTGGTGGGTGAAATCAGTTAATCGAATGGTAACTGCTTGCGACAATGTAGAACAATGGTCCTCATTTGTTCCGGACCCTGGCTGCGTTGTCCATCGTCCAAAGATGAGCAATTGAGGATCATTGCTCTACCATCTTGCGACCGGTTACGGAATGGTTGAACCTTTCCAGAGCACGTGTCGAGCATATCCACACGCTAGCAGATTTTTCTGAAAAAACTTGGCGAACCATTCGACCCTGCCGCCGTACTATGGCTATCTCCAAGTGATCAGATGTCGCTCTCCGCTGATGTCTTGGAGATAAGGACCAAGTGTATGGGACAGGAGGTCCACCGTGAATCTAAGGCACAGAGCCGCCGATTTTTGGCGGACACCATCAACAAGCTAATCAACCCAAACGTAGCAGCCATTTTTTCACGGAACCCAGCGCACCCCGCCGAGCCCGCCAGCTCGGCGGGGTGAAATTTTTGGTCGCCGGTCACGATATTGTCGAACAATGGTCCTCAATTGTCCTGAACCCTGGCTGCGTTGACCATCGTTCAAAGATGAGCAACTGAGGACAGTTGCTCTACCATCGCGCTTTCCCGCCAGAGTTCGTGCACGCGGGGGGTGTGGAGCCTGTTGTCGCCAGAGTAATAACTTTTCATGAGAGCATCGCTTCCGAGATCCGTTTGACCATCCATCAGCAATTGGACTGACTCGGCCTTGAACGCCTGGTCGTATTGCCGTCGCTTTGTCGATAGGAGTCGTTTCTTCCGTGACATTCTCAGGGGTTTCTTTCTGGCCTACAATTCTAGGCCACCCGTGGCCCCCTAGAATAGCGCCACCACTGGTCGTTAAACGAATGCTGACAGTCCACCCCGAGACCGCGCGCAACCATTAGCGAGAATTGGCGCCGATTACCGGTCTATACGTGTCGCAACTCAGCTTCACTCAACGGTTCCAGCGATTGCAACTGATTCCGCAGTACGTCGATAGTGGCTTCCGAGGGGTCTCGCTCGCGCGCCTTTAAACGGCGCTCCAATTCCCGGGGTGGTGCTTCGCAAACCAAGATGCGAAAGGTTACACCCAAAGTCTCCGCCAATCGGGCGAAATCCATGCGCTGGGCGACCTTGAGAAATGTTGCATCGACAATCACTCGATAACCGGCCGCCAAAACCAGTTGCGCCAGTTCGCCCAAGCGATTATAGGTGCGGCGGGTCATATCCGGCCCATACATCAACGACAATTCATGAGTTGGAGTTGCGTCGAAGGGATCGCGCCCTGCCAACCGTTTGCGGACCACATCGGCGCGGAGCCGGAAGAACCCCTGCTGTTCCACAAATTTTAACGCTTCGGTCGACTTGCCGCTCCCCGAAGGACCAAACGTAATCCACAACTCCGGCTCAGGGCGATCCATCACATACTGAGCATATTGCACGTATCGCCGACCGGCATCTGAAAGGTTAGTTTGGGCCCCGCCAGATTGTTGAAGCTGTCGAATCAAATCGACTTTGGCCCGCACCATGGCCCGATAGACCAGATAAAAAGGGAGCAGCCGCAAGCCCGCATAATCCTCAGTCACTTCAAAATAGCGGTTTCGAAATCGGTAGGCATGAGGACGGTATTGGTGCTCACTGAGCTCCATCGCCAGAAACGCGATGTCGTTGACGACATCAATCTGACTGAGTTGATCATTAAACTCAATTCCATCAAACGGCAGAAACTCCTGTTCCAGATACAGGAGATTATTGAGGTGCAAATCGCCGTGGCATTGCCGTACGCGACCTTGCGTTGCCCGCTCGGAGAACGTGCTTCCCAACTCGGCCGTTTGAGCGCGCGTCCAATCGCGGATGCGGATGACAGCCTGCCGCGTGTCATCTGAAAGCAGTTTGTCCAACAGAAACGAGAAATTGTCCAGAGTTGGGCGGATGGCAGCGGCCTGTGCAGATTCAGGCGTTTGCTCGATCGGTGGAGTCCGGCGATGAGTATCGGCCAATTCATCCGCCAACGTTTCCATGTCGCGGCTGGTCACATGGCCTGCGACCAGTTGCGCGGCCAGCAAAGCTGTTTGGGGAAACTGCTTCATGCGCACCGCATAGTCGATCACGCGTTCGTCTGATTCAATGGGCTCGCCGAGCGGCGCGATGCGGAGTCCGGTTGAGCTGGCGATAATGGCCACAACATCCTGGTACAGGTCGCCTGCCCAGATACGATTCAATTCCAGTTCGCGCTGGCAAAAATGAAGTCGTTGGGCGGGCGTCGAATAGTCCAGGAAGTCGAATCGAACCGGCTTTTTGATTTTGTAAGCCCAGGGACCGGTGAGGATCACCCAGGAAATGTGTGTTTCCATGAGTTCCAGCGTTTCCACCGGATGTGGAAATGCAGCGCGCAACAGGCGCTGACCCAAGGGCTCGTCGGCGCTGCTCGGTGTTTCACTCATGGTCAACTCGGGCGGCCTGAGCTGCGCGGCGCAGCGATTCCCCCGTTAAGCGGAAGACGGTCCAATCATTTAAAGGCAACGCCCCCAATGATTGATAAAAGTCAATCGCCGGCTGGTTCCAATCCAGCACTGACCACTCCATACGGGGGCATCCGCGCTCAACAGCGATCAAAGCCAGACGCTGTAACAATGCGCGACCCAAGCCGCGGCCTCGCCAGACCGGCCGGACATACAAATCCTCCAGGTATAATCCCGGTCGTCCGCGAAACGTCGAATAATTGTGAAAAAAGACAGCGAAACCGACCGGATCTCCGCTCCATTCACAGATCAACGCCTCTGCCGCCGGCCGTTCGCCAAACAGTGTGCCCTGCAACTCTTGGTCTGTGGCGACAACCTGATCGCTCATCTTTTCATATTCTGCCAGTTCGCGGATGAACGTCAGGATGGTGTCCACGTCCGTCGGTTGTGCAAAACGGATGATCACTTCGCGGGGCAGGGGAGGACCGTCGGTCATGTCAATTCGCCTCCCAAGTGACCCGCGCTGCTGGACGGACCGCCTTCCCTTCCTGTCCGCGCAGCCGATCTCCCAGTTCCTGGCGCATCCGTTCGGCGGCAGCCTCCAAACGCGCTACAATGTCAGCATGTTGCTCGCCGATATTCGTGGTCTCACCCGGGTCAGCGTGAAGATCGAACAACGATGGAGTCATGGTCACCTGCTGGTAGGCCGCCGGCAGGCCGTCGGTCCCTCCGAGATTCCCGGCCAGTGTTCGGTAGCGATGCTCGAATACCAGCTTGTATTGGCGATCGCGAATCGCTTGCAATTCACCTCCCGCATAATAAATTGCCAACGAGGT
>DAOLCX010000378.1:0-3864 GCA_035327685.1 Pirellulaceae bacterium
AAATGCGGAACTCGGCCTGGTTTCGCAAGGTCTTGATCCGTTGTGCGTCTTGGCCCCAACGTGCCAATCCCTTCCGCCATTTTTCCGCTTCATCGCGCGCGAATTCCTCCACTGTCTGGCCTTGTCGGGCTGCTTCGCCCGCATCGACCCAGGGAAGGAATTCGTCTGCGGACAAATGCGGGAATGTCAACAGCAGATTGGCAATATCTCCTTTGGGGTCAATCGCAATTGCCGGGATGCGGTCCATGGCCGCTTCTTCCAGCAGGTTGATGCACAACCCGGTCTTGCCACTTCCGGTCATTCCCACGACAACGGCATGTGTCGTCAGGTCCTTGGAGTCATACAGGAGCAAATCCCCATTGGAGTCTGCCCAGTCAGGCGACCGCTGCCGACCCAAATAAAACACGCCCAACTTTTCGTAAACAATTTGATTTGGTTCCATAACCTGAATGGCGTTTCTGCTCGTGCGACCACGTTCGACACATTGAATAGCCTATCGCAATATTGTCGATAGCCACCTGCCTTACAGCACGCAGAAGATTCTAATCGAAGCGCGCTGCCAAAGACAGTGTTCAACACGTGAACTCAGAATTGTAGCAGTCGCACGATGACGACGGCCAACAGGACAGCGAAAAAGGCAGCCAACAACTGTATGCGGTGGCTATAGTGATGCCTGGTCATCGATTCCAACCGCAAATAGCAGAAAACAATACCGACACAACCTACTAGACCCAAGTATCCAACACCCCACCACTTCAAGCGCCCCCAGGCCTGCTGTTCGCCAAGTCGCTGTTGAATATGCAGCAATAGTTTTTCCGTCAACTCCAGACGCGCATACCCTCGATAGGCTAATTTCATGTCGGGTGTCAATTCGACCACATGTTCCATGAGTTCAGGATCAATCGGTTCCTGAACGACGACTTTATGATTTGCCCCAATGACCTGCTTGTGAACGTAGTCGGCGTCATACCACAAGGCGGCAGATGGTTCGTCGGGCAAGGAAAATTCGATAAACTCTGCGATGCGATCGCGAATCATCGTGTCTAACGCCCGCCTTGCCTCCACACGAGTCGGACATTGAGCAGTGGCCACGACCACTCGCGAACTGTCTGCTGCAGGATGTTCAAACTCGTAAATCCAGTCAGGTCGTTGCATGTCGATTCGAATCGTCTCGATATCTTGCGAGACGCCAATTCCCAGGGTACAGATCCAGACCGACAGAGTCGAGACTAAGATTCCGACCTGTTGCCAGACTTGGGAAATGGTATGAAGTTTACCGGCACCGATCATCGGTTGTACCCCTTCATCGCCAGGCGCTGCCGATCGTGCAGTTGTCGCACTTCAGGGTGGTACCACGGGGCCGCCAACTGTGTCGAGATAATCGCCACGCTAATTACCCAAGGCAACCATGATTCAAAACCAAGAGCGTATCCAGCGCCAATCGCCAAGCCGATGCCGAAAGCCACGCGCCAAAAGACGATCCGATTTCGCCGCCAGGGATCGGTCAATTTCCACCAGCGTATGACGCCAACCAAAATCGCCATCGCAAACATAAAGCGTGTGGCAAGTTGGGCACTATGCATTCCGGCCAACGATCCGTGCGACCAACGGTCCATTGCAAATCCTCGAGGCTCGGGGGTGAGCTGAGCGATGATGAAATAAGCAGTCAGCCCCAAGCCGGCTCCCAACGAGGCCAATACGAGCATTCGAAAAAGCCGATCGTTTGGTTGCCAGGGCCAAACACGTGTAGTGAGCAGCACTGTCCAGGCGACTAAAGTGCTACTGATTGCCGCCCAAACGGCGATGGCCACCGATTCAGGATTGAACTCGAACCCCCGAATAGCGAAAAACAATCCCGAGAAGACGGAACTGGCAATGGCCGCCTTAAATAACGCACCGACAACCTCGGCACTTTGCTCGGTCCAGTCGCGTTCCGCCAATCGACGGGCAACAATCATCCGAATGTCATCGGTTGTCGCTCGGGGCCGATAAACGGTCGAGGGGAGCACGGGTTTGTCCTTGAAAAATATCGCTCGAATACCGAAATAGATGGCATACAGAATCCCCAACGCCGCCGCCGTCGGCAGCAGCCAGGTCGCATGGCCCACCAATACGATTGCGACAGCAATCAAAAGGAAAACCTTCCACGGGGTCGTCCAGTCCAGACGCTGCCACCAATCGGACATCTGATGTGCGCTGTCATAAAGAAAACGAGCGATCGGTTCGCGCGGCGCTTTGGCCGCTCGCTGATCTGCCAGGATGAAAGGTTGTGTGCCCGACCCATCTGCGGCCCCTGTCAAATCAGCGGCGCGCCACCCGTCATCGAGTCTGTGACGTATTCGTTCCACTAACTTTTCGGCTTCCGCTGCCGATTGTTCGTCAATCATCACCGGTTGGGGTGAATGGTCGGCCTGTCGAGAGGCCCAGTCCATTTGCAAACGCGTCGGCTGGTCCGCGGCCGCCCGATCTGCCAACACATCCACAGATGCCCCCGCTTGACCGCCCTGGCCCGTATCACCAGTGAGTTGCCGCCAAGGTGTATCGGCGATCATCTCGACCACTGACGAGAAACGTTCGCTGGGGTCTTTTCGCAAACATCGCTCCACGACGCGCTGGTAAACGGCTGGAATCCGCGACAAATCGGGCTCCGCCGTCATATGTTTCATGATGATTTCGTGCGTCGTCTCACCGTCAAAAGGAGGCTGCCCACAGAGCATTTCATATAACATGACCCCGATGGCATAGATATCGATTTCCTTGCCATAGCTGCCGCGGCCGATCTCCGGCGCCATGTAATGAAACGTCCCGACACTCTCAGTATGCCCGCTGCGGCGACTGCCGGAGATGAACTTGGACAACCCATAATCGCCGATCTTGACAACCTCTGAATCGGAGTCAAAAAAGACATTTCCCGGCTTGAGGTCGCGATGCACGATACCGCGTCCATGCAAGTAGTTGACGCCCGCTGCAATCGACGTGATCCAAGTTCGCACCTGATCGTCGGGCATGCCTTGTGGATAACGAGCCAGCACATCGCGCAGGCTGTACCCTGGGACGTATTCCATCACGACCCACGTCTCGCCCATGTCCGATGAGCGAATATCCCACAAGGCAATCAGATTGACATGCTTCATATTCAAGCATTGCCGCACGCCGCGAAGCTCGATGTCCAGATTGCGTTGGATGCGTTTGATCGCGACTTCCTTGCCGGCGTCGCTGATCGCGAAATAGACTTCGCCAAAGCCACCGACGCCGATTCCCCGTTTGATGGTGTAGCCATCCAAGGGGCGCGAGCCGCTGGCGTACATAAATCTCATGACGGCGTTTCCTTGAACGATCATGGCCGACTCCGCCTGCGGGGTCGCGCCCAGCCCGAATGAGGGAATTCCTCTCCCCCCTTCCAGCGTAGCCGCGCAATTCCCCATTTGTCCAGCTTGCCTAGAACTACCCACCCTGACTGCACCGACCCACCACGGATTTCCCGACCAGGCCCGTGCAGTCATTGACTATTTTACTACAACCCGATTACTGGTGCGCCTCGAAGGTCACCGAGACATCATCGCACACCAATCGCGAGCCCAGCCCAATGCGAACTGATCCCCGCACTCGCCGACCGTCCACATCAATCCACCGCGATGTCTGGACAGTTAAATCACCTTGGCGGTTAACCAATACCAACCCCTTGGACAATTCGTGGCACATAATGTGGGCCGCCGGCGATTGCCCCAATATTAAGGTTTCCCCCATCAACAAAATCCCGTCGCACCAGGGTACCGTACGCGCCGGGCGGATTAAGTCCAAACAGGCCGTTGACCCCAACAACAACGGTTGCCGATAGCGCACCCCAACCGAGTCAGCCAAATG
>DAOLCX010000379.1:0-3860 GCA_035327685.1 Pirellulaceae bacterium
TCCCCGTTGACGAATCCGCTTTTCCAGGACTAATAACTTATTGATCGCCAAACTGGAAACAAATCGGACTCGCGAAAAGTCAATTACGACCTTGGGGTCTTGGTTTTCGCTGAGGGAAATCAGCTCTTGACCAAGCTGTTCGATTCGGCTGGGGTCGGCGATGCGTTCGTCCACAAAGTTAACCACAATCACGCCGGATTCCTGGTGGAGTTGTATGCAATCGTAACGAGGGGGTGTTTGCGCGTTGTCCGTCATTGTTCCCAAGTTCCGAAAATTCGAGGTACCGCCCATGCCGAGTCGCTACATTGTGCACTATGATAGGAACTGATTTGAAACAAGAAAAGCCGGAACAAGTCAATCGGCGTCGAAATCGCCAAGATTGTGGCAGAAAGTGGGGTGGTGGCTTGAATATGACTGACGGCGCGGCGGCGAACGTATCCCGTGATCGGATGCACGAATTGGTTACGCGGATTCTCGACAACGTCACACAGGTGGTCCTCGGCAAACGCGATGTGGCCGAGCAATGCCTGGTGGCCCTGTTGTCAGGGGAACACATTCTATTGGAAGACGTGCCCGGCGTCGGCAAGACGTTGATGGGCAAAGCTCTGGCGCGGAGCATTAACGGCATCTTCCGCCGCATTCAGTTCACACCTGACTTGCTGCCCAGCGACATTGTAGGGAGTTCGCTGTACAAATCCAACACTTCCGAGTTCATCTTTAATGAAGGTCCGATATTCAGTAATTTTGTCCTGGCGGACGAAATCAATCGAGCACCGCCTCGGACGCAAAGTGCCTTGTTGGAGGCGATGAGCGACCGGCATGTGAGTGTCGATGGTGTGACCCATGCATTGCCTGTTCCATTCATGGTCATCGCCACACAGAACCCCTATGAGTTCGAAGGGACCTACGTGCTGCCGGAGAGCCAAATGGACCGCTTCTTGATGCGGATTTCGATGGGGTATCCGGGACGCGAGTTCGAGCGTCAGATTTTGGAGACACATCGCGAGGGAGAACCTGTCGAGTCGTTGCATGCCGTCTGCTCGGCCGAAGAGCTGTCCACAATTCAGCGAGCTGTGCGGGCAGTCCGGGTGGAAAGCTCCATCAGCGAATACATATTGGATGTCGTGCACGCTACGCGAGACTCTTCTGAATTGGCATTCGGGGTTTCGACTCGCGGCGGATTATTGTGGTATCGCGCCAGCCAGGCCTGGGCATTCCTGCAAGGGCGAGATTATGTCATTCCCGACGATGCAAAGCGTTTGGCAGTCAGTGTCCATGCACATCGCGTGCAATTGAAGGGGATTTTCCAAGCTGGCATGCGGCAGGAGGCGGAGGAGATTATCCAACGCATTTTGGCCCATGTGACGGTCCCTGTGTGATCATTCGAGCGTTGACAGGCAGAGCAGATGGAAGCCCGGGCGGCCATGCAGTTATCGAAACGCCGCATCCGCATTCGCGTGACGCGCGAAGGGTTGATTTACGTTGTGGTGCTGGCATTTATCACCGCGGGCGCTCTGATGCGAAATGTCAATCTGCTGATTCTGTTATCTGGCATGATGTTGGTTCCGCTGTTTTTGGGATGGCGGTTGGCGTTAGTCATGCTCAACGGCTTGGAACTGCGCCGCTCATTCCCCAGCCGCCTGTTCGCCGGACAGACCAGCTCGATCACTTGGCGAATCACCAATAATCGCCGCGCGTTCCCCGTCTGGCAAATTCAGATCCACGATCGGTTGCGTCGGGCTCCAGCGGGTGAACCGTCCTCGATCCAGTTGATTGCTCCCGAAATTGGTCCGCTGCACAGTGAATTTGTAGTGTTTCGAGCGTATTGGGGCGAGCGTGGCGAATATGTGTGGGGCCCCACGACGATCAGTTGCCGGTTCCCGATGGGTTTGATTGAGGCCTGGTGCGAGCTGGAGACCAGTGAGCCTTTTTCTGTTGCGCCCGCGATTGGCAAGCTGGTCCCCAATTGGGATCGTCGTTTGCTGTCGATGGCCAGCGGGAGCCATTCCCGGGCTCGACGAAAAGGCCTCATCGACGACGAATTTTTCGCTTTGAGACCCTGGCGCGGCGGAGACCCAATCAGGTACATCCATTGGCGCAGTTCTGCACGGAATCAAGAGTTGATGGTCAAGCAGTTCGACACGCGCAGCGACCGCGATATGGTGTTACTCCTCGATTTGCATGAACCTCGCTCCGCGCGTGTCAGCGCAGCACTGGCAGCGCATCCGGTCGAGCATGTCTTGAGTTTTGCTGCCACCATCGTCACCCAGCTTGTTGGCCTGGTGAAAGGCAAAGTCGGATTGGCTATTTGCGGCGCCGAGTCGGCGATCTTGACAGACTACGCGACGGCGGCTTTTGTGGAGAAAGCGCTGCAGGAACTGGGTATCGCCACGAGTTCCGATCACCCTGATTTGACCGGTGCATTGATCAATTTGGCAGGTGAGTTTGCCGGTGGCACACCATTTTACGTAGTCAGTACTCGACCGCGTGTCGATCTTGCTGCTCTGGTCCCGGCGATCCATTGGAGCCGATTTCGCGCCATTGAGCCCTGGTTGCGCTGGTTGTCGGTCGATTCGCCAGAGTTTGAGGAGTTGTTTACATCGCCGTTTCGCAGCACGGTGCCTGGTCATGTCGAGCAGGAATTGCAAAGTGACGCTTTGCCGATAGGTCCTGTCAGTGAGGGGCGGCATGACACGCGTTAAAATCTGTTTGGAACTAGTGGTTTTGCTGTTGTTCTTTTTCAGCGGCTTGATTCTCAGTGCCGCGCTGGAGGATTTTGGATATTTGGCGATCGCCATGGTAACCGGGATAGCGGGATGGCTGATCGTTGATCGTGGACAGTGGTTTTTCCTGCCCAATTGGATGGCCAACCTGTTATCGATCGTGGTCCTTTATTTTTCGATGCGAAATTTTTTCAGTGGCGACAGTTCGCATCAGTTGATGTCCGTGGCGACGTTACTCGTGTATTTGCAGAGCGTGATGGTATTCCAAAAAAAGCGGCCGCGGCAATATTGGCAGCTGGTAATTTTGAACTTTCTGCAGATAGTCGTCGGGGCGATTTTCAGTTTGCAATTTGAAGGCGGGTTGTTGTTCTTGGTCTATCTGGCGTTGGCGTCAGTGGCACTTTGTTTGTTGACCAGCTATGACCAACTATACCGGGCCAATGAAAACCTGGTAGCGCGGCCAAACCACGGCAAAGCATGGTTTGGTGGGCGACCGAAGGGGACGGGAGGCGTTCGGCCAGTATTGTCCGCGGAGCCTGTTGCGATTGGTTGGACTACTGCGCGCCGCGCCGCGGGTCATTTGTTTTCCTGGATCCTGATCGCGTTTTGCTTTGGCGTGGCACTGTTTGTGTTCTTGCCAAGAGCCGAGCGCGCCTGGTTCGGCCCGTTGTTCAGACCAGTCGCTCCGACCGGGGCCAGCCGGACCATTCTAGTTTTTCCAGGAAGTGTCATCACGCTCTCTCAAGAGTTGTTGTTGCGCATGCAAGTCACGGACGTCCAAAGCGGACAGCCTTTGCGTTTTAACGATCCACCTTATTTGCGTGGGATGGCCTTGGGCACCTGGACTGTCCAAAACGGACATACGACCTGGGCAGCCCCCTACGATCGGATCCACATGGATTTGTTTGAAGCGCTTCCGGCCACACCGCCCCGCGAAGGCTTTGCCCAGATCGATATCACGCTTGACCCGACGAACGACCCGATGCTCTACGTATTTATGCCGGCGTATTTGCCGTGGGGAAGCGACCAGCCGATGGAGTTCTGCCACGAATTGTCGGTCGTCACCCGTCGCCGCAGTTCAGACCAAATTGAAATGAACCTCTTTCGTTATTCATTTCTGACACCCTATGCGGAAAC
>DAOLCX010000380.1:0-3841 GCA_035327685.1 Pirellulaceae bacterium
TCGGGCACGGCGAACGACAAACCGTCACCGCAGTCAGCGGCGGGGTCGTCGCCGATTTTGGGCGGCTGGTGCGCGAAGCGGACTATGTGTCGAGTGACCAGGTGGATAGCGCACTAGCATCGGCAACGGCTCATGCTCCGGCCATGGTTGCCGCCAACTGGTGGTGGGACCGGTAAGTTGATCGATAAAGGACGTGACGGAAAAACGACTGACCGCGTCTGAGCGACCTGAGTGTAGAGCAATTGTCCTCCATCGCGCTTCCTGGCGGATCTGAACAGGATCGTGGATCTGTACAGGCGTTGGAACAAATGGGGACAATGGTTCTGCCGTGGGATGAAGAATTGCGGACTGGAGTGCCAAGTTACCGCCACAATTGGTCGTCGGCAAAAGGATGTAACGGCGCATCGAACTTGGGCGCGGGGAGTGACTTCAGGCAGGCTGCGGCCAGTGTCAAATCGCCTTTGCTTGTGATCTTGATGTTCAAGGGCGAGCCCGGAACAATCGACACGGGATGCCCGCAGCGTTCGAGCAATTGAGCTTCGTCAGTCGGCAGGAAGTTGCCGCGTTGGGCAAACGCTTCCAACAACAGAGAGCGTCGGAAGACCTGAGGAGTTTGCGCCAGCCACAGGCCGTCCCGAGGAACTGTTTCATCGATCCGTTGGCCATCACGGGACCGTTTGATGGTGCTGTCGATGGACGTGGCCAGAATGGCGGCTCCCGTTTTTGTCCCGACCTCAAACACGCGGTCGATCCATTCATCCGCCAGACAGGGGCGGGCGGCGTCGTGGATACAGATGAAATCGCATTCCTCGCGGACGTGTTTTAATCCGTTTTCAATTGACTGGCAACGTTCGGCACCACCTAGAACCACATCAAAATCCAGGACGACACGATTGGCGCCGAAGCGAGAGTTAAAGTCTTCCTGGTCGTCTTTCGCAATGACCAGAATCAACTGTTTGACATCGCTCCGGTTCAAGAACTTTTCTGCCGAATAGAGCCAGACCGCCTTTTGGTTGAGAGTGATAAACGGCTTTTTGTAATGGGGATCTTTGAAACGGGAACTTTGTCCGGCCGCCGCCAGGATGACTGCAAACTTTGGCACACTGTTGGTCCTTATTCTGGTTGCAGCACGATCGGCACGCGCACTCGTTGTCGTTGCCGCAGGATCGTCAGTTCGACCCGATCGCCGGGCTTTTTCGTTTCCAAGAGAGCGAACAAGTCATCCGAGCGGGTGACCGGTTGATCGTCGATGGCCAATATCTTATCGGCCGCATCGCGGTTCAGGTAACGCCGCCTGATGACGGCATTGCCGTGACGTTCAATCCGTTCTTCGACGCTCACGCCTCGCAACCCGGCTCGTTGAGCCGCACCGTCTTGGGCAACCTGGCCAACGGTCAGACCGTCGGACGTGTCGAGATAGAGTTCAACTCCCAGGCTGGCTCTTAAGACTTTGCCGAAACGCAGGATTTCCGGAACAATGCGGCTGATCGTGTTGACCGGCACGGCAAAACCGACACCCGTATTTTCACCGACCTTGGATGCGATGGCTGTATTCATGCCGATCAGTTTTCCGGAACTGTCGAGCAAGGGACCTCCGGAGTTCCCTTGATTCAAAGCCGCATCGATTTGAATCACATTATTGATCAACCGATCCGTTGTTTTGGATGGGAGCGCGCGGTTTAAGCTGGAGACGACTCCGGTGGTCAACGTACGTTCCAGACCAAATGGATTGCCGATAGCAAAAACTCTTTGGCCAACCCGCAGATCGCTGGAATCGCCGAGTGGAACGGGATGCAAGGAATCTTTGGAGGCATCGATCTTGAGTACGGCGATATCATTTTGTGGGTCGGTACCGATGACCCGCGCCGCATACGACCTGCCGTCGAACAAGGTGACTTCGATGGCATTGCTTCCGGCGATCACATGATGGTTCGTCACAATGTGGCCGGCGTCGTCGAACACCCAACCGGAACCGGAGCCTTCGCTGGGAACCGCCACGCGGAACAGCGTATCCACGCGGACTCCCCTCGTATTGATATTTACGACGCTGCGATTGGTCGATTCATAGACCCGGATGTTGACTTGTTCTTCTGGGGTAAAGCGGGACAGGTCATCTTGCAATGCCGATACGCGAGAAGTCTGAGTTTCGGCAGAGGTTGGGTCAACTGTCGGTCCGAAATTCGCGGCGATTCCGCCTGCGATGGCGGAGAGAAAACACAGAGTCAAGGTTCGTACCATAACATGCGTGCCTTTGCCGAATGGGATTCATACTTGATTACGACACATTATGTCAAAGGTTTGGCGGTTCAGGCAAATGGGCCGGTTGGCGGGTTCTGGAGTTGGTGGTGCAGGCTGAAATAGGGGAGTTGGTCGGTTTGCTGGGTGGTGGAAACATCGGGACGACCGTTGTAAGTCGAGCAATGGGGCGCTCGATTTGGATTGACATGGGGAATAACCGATTTGACTTGGGATGGAGAGGCCGATATGATAAAGCATCGAAAACGAGGCGTGGGGCAACGCTTCCTAACAGACTTGAGTTCCCAAAATGGGCGCTTTTGCTGGCTTTTTGCACCTTCCTGGCCCCTTCAAGTATTCCCCGGTTGGTTGTTGGCCCCTGTCGGTGCCGACCTGCGTTGGGGTAGGCAGTCCAGGCCGCATCGCCGCAAAATCGTGGGAGTTTTCCAGATTTTTGCGGTGGCAGAAACATTTTCGTCAAAATAAGATAGAGGAAATACAGCGACCCGGAGACCTTTCGGGATCGATTAGGCAAGGCAAGGGAAACGTCGTTCGAATCAGTTTTCCCTTTGTGCGTGGCAAGATTCGGAGTGGAGTAATCTGTTATGAACCTTAGCAGTTCGTGGCGAGTCGTTTTGAGCGCGATGATTGGCGCTGGCCTGTCCATTGCCGCTGGCGGTGGGTTGTTGGCCAAACACCACGATTGGTTGGGCGGCACGGCTGCTCGCGTGGCCACCTACGAAAGTTCTACTGGACAGACATCGTTTGCCATGAGCCTCGTCGGCCAATGGGACGCTGAACAGGTGGCTGCAACCGATGTGGCAATTTTTATTGACACATCTGCCAGCCAAACCGGGCTGTATAAACGCGATTCGATCGCCGTGCTCGAACGAGTGTTGGCGGGACTTAACAAGGGCGATCGCGTTCTCATTTTCGCCGTCGATATCGACCCGGTGGCACTGATGGACCAATGGGCTGCACCACATGATGCGTCCGTGGTCGAAGCCCTCGAACGCGTCAACCTCCGGACACCGTTGGGGACGACAGACATGATCAGTATGTTGCAGACGGCCGCTCGCGTTTTTGAAACGGCTCCAGCGGGTCGGACTCGTAACGTTGTGTATATCGGTGATGGCGTCAGCCGTGGTGGGTTGGTCAATGATCGACGTTTTCCGGGGTTGATCGGTCAACTTTCGGAAACCCGCGCGGCGTTTTCATCTTATGCTATTGGGCCTCAACGCGACGTTGAATCCCTGGCAGCATTGGCCAACCAACTGGGTGGCAACCTGTTTTTAGACTCGGATGACACCGAAGCGGTGGAGGCTGGAGCGACTGGGTTGGCCGCAACTTGCCGAGGCCATGTGTTCTGGCCCAAGTCGGTTCGGTTGCCGGACACCATTTCCGAATTGTATCCAAAGCGGTTTCCGCCATTGCGTTCAGATCGGGATTCGATCGTCATCGGAGAGTTGTCCAGGCCTGGTCAGGTTGATTTGGAAGTGGTTGGGGATTTGAATGGTCGGGAAACGACATTCCGTTGGTCGGTTCAATCCGAAGCGTCCAATGAGGATTTTGCCTTCTTGCCAAAACTGATTGATTTGGCGCGACG
>DAOLCX010000381.1:0-3836 GCA_035327685.1 Pirellulaceae bacterium
ACACTCACAGGGTTTCGATCTAAAACAAGACGACTTGCGGAACGCACCAGAACCAGGCTTGGCCATGACGCTTTTCCGCCAGAGTCTGTGGGCAATTACAATGAAATTCGTCAACGACCGATTGCCGAGCCGAATGTGGAGTGGTCATTAAAAGAACTTCCGACCTCGCCAGATACATCGTTGTTTGATGAGACAACGTGGTGGTTGCCAGATTATCGGCTTGTGGAATGCTCTTCGGATCGTGGTGAACGGATGGGCGCTCGCGTTGAGCGGCAACGGGGCTGGGCAATTGCGGGCGAACTGGTTGCGAGTGATGATGTCGAAGGCGAGAATCGATTGTCCGGACCAACGGCCCGATATCCTTTAATCCAGTCCCTAACCGCTACGGTCTTCAATCTGAAGTACATGCAGCGAGTCGTTGATGTCGGGTGGCGAATCAAGAGTGATCAAGGTGAACAAGCAGAGCGGGGAGGCTGTTTCAGTTCATCGGAGTTGATGTTGAGGTCAAGGCTTTCTGTGGACCTGAACAAGACTATCGCGTCTTTTCGGCTTGACCAGGGATGGGTGCAGCAGGCTGGATGCCAGGTACAAAACCTGTTTTGTTACGGTACTTTAATGCGCGGCGAATGCCGGTTTTCGGCCCTGAGTCGGATCGGTGAATTTCAAGTTAAACCGGCTCGTGCGCCTGGGCGGTTGGTTCACTTGGGCAGCTATCCGGGTCTCCTTCCGGCCACAGGTACGGAGACCGTGCCGGGTGAACTGTTCGAGTTTCAATTGTCGCCAGGTGACTGGGACCAGGCCCTGAAGACTGTGGATGCTATCGAAGGTTTTACAGATCACGAGAGTTCCTATAACCACTACGTCCGCTTGCTCAGTGAGGTCCAAGTGGAATGGTCAAGTCACCGACAACTCGCCTGGGTCTATGTCTACGTGGGAAGCTTGAAGAGTGCAAAACCATTGCCGAACAATTCATGGCGATGACGGATGGGGTACTGGGGACTCGAGTTGCGCCGATCCATCGGTTAATGGAAGTTCGAAATCAACGAAGGCATTTAGGTCTCGTTCTACTTCTTGCCTTTGGCGCGTTGCTCCCGGAAAAACTCAGTGAGTATTTCTCCGCAGGGAGTGGCCAGGACGCCGCCAGTGACTTGAGCGCGATGGTTAAGGCGCGAATCGCTCAGTAAACGGAACAGAGAATCGACGGCTCCGGCTTTTGGATCAGCCGCACCATACACGACATGGGGAATACGTGCCAATACGATGGCACCGGCGCACATCGCACACGGTTCCAAGGTAACATAGAGAGTACACTCATCCAACCGCCATGACCCGAGCATCTCAGCCGCTTGCGTGATGGCCAACATTTCGGCATGTGCGGTCGGATCGCGCAACTGTTCGCGTTGGTTGTGGGCCGCGCCAATCACTCGTCCTTGTTGAGCGATCACGGCACCGACCGGAACCTCGTCTTGCTCGAACGCTTGGGCGGCTTGTTTTAGTGCCATCAACATGAAATGTTCATGTGGCAACCACAATTCGCCTTCGCCTTCCGCATCGTCGGCAGGCCATTCGTCAGCATTCATGGAAGCCACTTCATCGAACAGGCGTGGGACATCAGTCAATCACAATGGTTCTAACAGCCCTTCGTCAATTTCCATGGAAATTCCGCGATCGATAAACTTGACTGCCATCAGCAAACGAGTCTTGCCTTCGCGACGAAGGATGGTCCCTTCGTATCCCTTAAATGGCCCCGATCGCACGCGCGCTTCTTGCCCAGGTTCGATCTTGGCTTCTGGCGTCAGAGGTGCATTGTCGAGAATAGCGCGCTGGATTTGGCGCAATTCAACCACGAACCGGTC
This sequence comes from Pirellulaceae bacterium, assembly GCA_035327685.1. GTDB lineage: Bacteria > Planctomycetota > Planctomycetia > Pirellulales > Pirellulaceae > BJ22. Next base: position 1,857 of record DAOLCX010000381.1, read on the forward strand.
TGGCCATTCGACTGACGAGTATTTCGCTACACAATTGGTCGTCATCACCTGATATCGATCGGCGTTGTCGCCAAGCACAAATACATAATTCGGAAATAGGGGTACATATGAAGTTCTCACGCGCCCTCGAGGCGAGCGGGATCGTCTGGGGATCAGCGGTGCATAGAACGCGATATGCCAGGCCAACAGTTTCCGCATGAGGTCCTTTTCCCTCCGCGACCGCGTGTACATCGCCCACCACCGCCATTCCGGATTGGAACGAGTGAAATCTGGGTCAAGCAAATTGCTCGGATAGATATCTTGTTGTTTCTGTAAAATAGGCATGAGGAACATCTGTTTTATGCCGTGGTCTCAGGCGGTGCGGCGCCCACTTCTAAAGTGGAACAGGCTTTCCCCGATGCCTCGGGATCACCACATTTCAATGGCGGCGCGGACGTCCTGCTTCAGTCTCTAATCTTGCATGTTCCCGCCCGGCGGGCAAGGCGACTTGGTTCGGGAGACGCGTTCTGCGCCGGATGACCCAGACACGCAGCGTGCCTGGGAGAACTGCAATTGCTTGGTGGCATCCAGAAGATTCAAGTAGCCACGTTTGCCAAAAGGTGGAATCGCCCGTCAACCACGCTTTGGCAAGCGTAGCGACCGCATCACTGCGCTGTCACCACATACTAGGGACGGGAGGGGATAATCTTCCAGATGCTATCTTCGCGCACAAAATGTAGTGATATATCCAGCGGGCGATTCTTGGAGTAACCTGTGACGACGACGGTGGCATGGTTTTCTTCAATCGATTCCGAGCTGATCTTTCGAGACTCGACCTCGATGCGCTCGATCGCAGAACAAATCGCGGCCGCGGCCAATTGTGGACCGCGTTGTTCAAGTTCGCGAAAGGCCGTTCGACCTCCAGATATCTTGCGGACGTCACCAGCGATTTGCTCTAAAGCCATTAACTTTAAAAGCTCGGAACGATTTCCTGAAGCGACGATGGCCAACACGATCTCTGCGACTTCCGCGGGCGATGACGATGCGGTGACCGTCAAGGGCCCGGCAGGTCCTTGAACGGAAATCCCCGCCCCGGCTGTCACAAGGCCTGGTCGTTTGCATCCACCAACCAGAGCCAGGCACGTTATAAGGCACAGGATAGCGCTGTAGCAAACCTCGGCCAGAGCAGGAGGCAGACCAGAACATTTTGAACATATCATGTTGTCACACTTTCTCAAAAAGAGCTTGTTCCAAAGGGGGCAGGTGTCATTCCAATTCCTGCCGGTGTCATCCTTTTCCTGAAGTTGTCATGGCGCGTTCCTCAAGTGAATACACCGTGGCAACCACTCACCACAACGGTCGATACCGGATAAAATGCCCGGTCTTGGTGAGTTTGTTACGGGGTTTTTTATATTTTGTGGACAGAGCCATGAACACGACCATTGACAATGTGCCGAATCGTATTTCGGCCGCGCGGCTGGTGTTATCCGTTGGCGTGTTTGTGTTGATTACTGTTGGATGGTATTGGGCGGCATTGATCACGTTTGTCATCGCTGCCGGAACGGATTGGGTCGATGGTTGGTGGGCGCGACGCTATGGGCAAGTGACGCAATTGGGGCGCATCTTGGACCCGTTCTGCGACAAGATTCTCATTTGCGGTGCGTACATACTGTTGGCCGTCGCCATGCGAGACCGATTTCCTTGGTATGTCTCAATCACTGGGTGGATGGCAGTCGTGGTGGTTGCCCGCGAGTTGCTGGTGACCGCGCTCCGCAGTTTTATTGAGCAAAGCGGAGGCGATTTTTCGGCCAAGATGGCGGGCAAGCTGAAAATGTGGTTTCAATGTTTCGCTGTGGGGGCTTGCTTGATCGGATTGGCCCAACCGCCGGGTGACACGCTGCCGATCTGGTTGTGGATCACGCAGTTGGTTACGGTGTGGTTAGCGCTGATTTCTACTGTCCAGTCAGGTTGGGAATATGTCCAGGCGGCTTGGACCAGGTT
>DAOLCX010000382.1:0-3824 GCA_035327685.1 Pirellulaceae bacterium
TGGCGCGAATTCTCGGGATCGTCGTTATCGTTTTCGATCGGTTGGTGTCTGGTATTGGTCACGGCCGACTCTTGAAGCTGATGATCGGTTGACGAGGGGTGCTGAGCAGACCAACATCCAGTCGCCATCACGGCAACGATCAGGCTCCATCGTAAAATAATCAGCATGGTTTGTAACCCCTTTCGATGTCGAATCCTGTTCGAACCGTGGACTTCTCGATATATTTGCTCCGAGAGGATGGACGTAGATTCGACCTGGAAATTGTATGAAAACTGACGAACTCAGGCAAAAGTATTTGGATTTTTTTGCGGGAAAAGGGCACCATATCTGCGCCAGCGATGTGCTCGTTCCGCGCTGGGACAAGACGGTGCTATTTACGCCGGCCGGGATGAATCCATTTAAGGACCATTTTCTGGGCAAAGTGCAATTGGAATTTACGCGCGCGACGAGCTGTCAAAAGTGTTTGCGGACGGGAGACATCGACAATGTGGGGCGCACGGCTTACCACCACACGTTTTTCGAGATGCTGGGGAATTTCAGTTTTGGTGACTATTTCAAACGTGAAGCCATCGCGTGGGCCTGGGAGTTCTTGACCAGTCGTCAATGGCTCGGTTTAGACCCAGGTCGGTTGACCGTGACAGTCTATTTGGATGACGACGAAGCGGCGGACATCTGGCATCAAGATATCGGATTGCCCGAGAGCCGCATCAAGCGCGAAGACGAACGCGAGAATTTTTGGCCGGCGTCGGCACCCAGCCTGGGGCCGGACGGTGTCTGCGGTCCGTGTAGTGAAATCTACTACCATCCACCGGAGGGCGGCCAGGAAGTGGAAATCTGGAATCTGGTGTTTACGCAGTTCAATCGCGTCGGCGACCCACCGGGAAACCTGCATCCACTGCCGAGCAAGAACATTGATACTGGGATGGGTTTGGAACGAACGGCCGCACAGTTGCAGGGAGTGTCCACCAATTACCATATCGATATCCTGAAGCCGATCGTCTTGGCGGCCGCAGAGGTGTGCGGTGTTTCTTACATTCCCGAATCCGATCATGGTCGGCGGTTGCGGCGCATCACCGATCATGTCCGCGCTTGTACGTTTGCCATACACGAAAATGTTTATCCTGGATCAGCCAAGCAAGAGTACGTGGTGCGGCGGTTGTTGCGGCGCGCTGTTTTGGACGGGCATCAGATGGGTGTCCGCGAGCCCTTCCTGCACGCATTGGTACCTCGCGTCGTGGAGATGATGCGGCAACCCTATCCTGAATTGGCCGAAACCGCAATCCGCGTAGCTCAAGTCATGCAACGCGAAGAGCAGTCGTTTCTGGAACGCCTGGAGGATGGGCTGGCGCGAATTGAACGTATTTTTGATGCGATGCGTGTGGAGAACCGCTCATGCGTCGATGGCCGGGAGGCGGCGGAGATGTACCAGACTTACGGCGTCCCGCCGGAGTTGTTTGAGTCGATTGCCTCGGAACGAAGTCTCACTTTCGACTGGGATGGCTACCGCCTGGCCATGGAGGAGCACAGTGAAACATCCGGCAAGATCGCCAGCGGCGTGATGGGCGATTTTGGTCCCACCGATCAGCTCAAGAAGCAACTCCGGAAATCGGAATTTGTGGGCTATGAGACAACGTGTGCGACGACGCGAGTGGCCGGTTTGATCGACGGTCAGGATGTGGTCTCGGAATTGACCCCGCGCGGGGATGATGTTCAACAAACCATCGTGCTGGAGGCGACGCCGTTTTATGCTGAAGCGGGCGGGCAGGTAGGTGACACTGGTCGCATCGTCGGCCCACAAGGTGAGTTTGAAGTGCGCGATACCCAACGCGATGGTGACTTGATTTTGCATGAGGGAGTCCTGCGCACCGGCCGCATCTCGGTGGGAGATACGGTGACTGCCGAAGTGGACTCCCCGCGGCGAGAGAGTATTCGCCGCGCTCATTCGGCGACACACGTGCTGCACTACGCCTTGCAAAAAAAGTTGGGAAGCCACGCGCAACAACGTGGCTCGAAGGTGGCCGATGATTGGCTGCGATTTGATTTTGCCAACATGTCTCCGGTAACGCCGGCGCAACTCCTGGACATCGAACGTGAGGCCAATCTGCGGATTGCCGAGACGGCCCCTATTCAAGCGAAAATTTTGCCCCTGGCGGAAGCTCGCGCGCGCGGCGCCATGATGCTGTTTGGCGAGAAGTACCCTGACCCTGTTCGCATGATCTCCATGGGCGAATTCAGCCGCGAGTTGTGTGGCGGTACGCATTTACAAGACACGGGCCAGATCGGCTGCCTGGAGTTGTTTTCGGAAGAAGGGGTCTCGGCCGGAACTCGTCGCATTGAAGCGTTGACGGGAGACAAGGCGCGACGCTTGCAACAACAGATCCGGGACCAGGCAGAGTCAATCAGCCGAGTCATAGGCGCACCGATTTCCCGGTTGGCCGACGCCATCGGTCAACTGGTGCAACGAGTCAAGGCATTGCGCAAAGCCGTCGGCTCGGGTAAACCGCAGGATGTCCATCCATTTAAACCTCAACCGGCCGACCTGGCGACTGAAGGGGACTATTATGAAATTCGCAAACAGTTGCGCGATTCGGCCAGATTGCTAAACGTTCCGTTCGAGGATGTCGAATCGCGAGTCGCCGGACTGTTGGCCGAGTCTGAACGCCTGGTTTCGCAAATGCAGGAACTGTCCAGCGGCAGTGGAGGTCGTTCGGCAAAAGATTTGATCGCGCAAGCGGAGCCGATGGGGGGCTCGCATCTGATCGTGGTGGCACTCCCGGAAGGAAATCCGGCGATATTGCGAGAGCTGGTGGACCAGGTTCGCTCGGAGCTTCAATCAGTGGCCGTGTTTTTAGCGATGCCCACTGCCGAGGGGAAAGTACAATTGGTGGCCGGTGTGACGCGCGATCTCATCGACTGTGGTTGGCATGCTGGCAATTGGATCAAGGCCGTGGCTCCGGTGGTGGGCGGCGGCGGTGGTGGTAAACCTGACTTTGCACAAGCAGGTGGTAAACTGCCCGACCAAATCCCGGCTGCCCTCGCGGCTGCCAAACAATATAGCAAGACAGATGGAGTTTCCAATGTCGTGCGGCGCGACTAGTTGTGAGTGGCGTGGGGCCAGGGGTTGGGCTAGAATTGGTTATGAGCCCATCCCCAAAGGGGTCAGACCTTGGCGGCAAGTCGCCTGCGATCGCGGTGTGGGCTTCACCAGAGCGGGGCAGATCCCATTTGGAACAGGTTCCAAATGGAAGAATAGAGTTGTGAAAGGAAACAGGATTTCATGAGTCAAATAGACGGGAATGGGTCGGCATTTAATCGAGACGATGTGCTCGCGATGGAAAGGTTGTGTGCAGCATTTCAGTCCGTACGCACTGAGATGTCCAAAATCATCGTCGGCCAAACGCCGGTGATCGAGCAGATGATGATTGCGATTTTTGCGCAGGGGCATTGTTTGTTGGAGGGCGTCCCCGGTCTGGCCAAAACGCTGATGGTGAGCACGTTGGCCAAGACGTTGAACCTGAGTTTCAACCGCATTCAATTCACGCCTGACTTGATGCCCAGCGACATTGTGGGGACCGAAGTGATTCAGGAGGACAAGACGACGGGGGCTCGGCAGTTTAAGTTCCTCAAGGGTCCGGTGTTCTCCAACATCATCCTGGCTGACGAAGTCAATCGAACACCGCCGAAAACTCAAGCGGCCTTGTTGGAGGCGATGCAAGAACGGCAGGTCACCATCGGTGGCGTCCGTCATCCATTGCCTGCCCCGTTTTTTGTGTTGGCTACCCAAAACCCGATCGAACAGGAAGGAACCTATCCGTTGCCGGAAG
>DAOLCX010000383.1:0-3823 GCA_035327685.1 Pirellulaceae bacterium
TTACCTATGACCCTTCGAGCCGGATGTTGACTGCCGACTGTGGGCGCTACGACAATCTGGTCGAGCACGAGTATGACTTTGCGGGGCGGTTGGAGACCGAATCGTTGACCATTGCCACCAAGACCTACACCGTCTCGCACGAATTCGACATTCTCAGCCGGCCCTTTAAGACTACCTATCCCGACGGCTCGGTGGTGGAAAGAGCCTTCACGGACCGCAGCCAGCTCTACACGACGAGTTACCTTGGTACCGTGGTCGATACGCGCACTTATGACGATGGCGGGCGGATGACGACGAGCACCTATGCCAATACTGCTGTATCCACTCACGCTTATCGGAATGTCAGCGGTGACAAGGACAACATGTTGGCTTCAATCTCGTTCAGCCATCCCGGGACACAGCAGATTGGTGATTACAGCTATTCGTGGGACGAAAACAAAAACAAGACCGCTGAGACGATTAGCGGCACGATGTCGGGGTATGGTTTCTCGACCGGTTCGACCGGGTACGATGACGAGAATCGGCTTACCACGTGGAACCGCACCAACGGCACGAAGAACCAATCGTGGACGTTGTCCGACGTCGGTAACTGGAGTTCGTTCACCAGTGCCAATTCGACGTGGAACCGCACCCACGGCCCGGCCCATGAATTCACATCGTTCAGCGGCGCTTCCAGCGGCACACTTACTTATGATGTCAAAGGCAACTTGACTTCGCGCCCGTCCACTCTCCAGTCACCCGCCTTGGGTCTCACTTGGGATTTTGAAAACCAGCTTATCGGCGCGGACGTCACTGATGACACCAATCCGGACGTGACATTTGAGTACGATGCACTCAAGCGGCGAGTCGCCCGCAGCGCTTCATCCGGCAATGTGGTTTACATCCATTCGGGGCATCAAGTAATCGCCGAATACGTTCGCGGCGCCAACGCCAGTTCCCCCAGTTACCGCAACGTCTACGGCAGTTATATCGACGAGCCGATCTTACGGCACGCGGGAACTGGCACCCCCCTCCCTACGACTGGCGACGACGCCATTTATTACCACCGCAACCAACAATACTCGATCATCGCCCTCACCGACGCCGCTGGCACACTCATCGAACGATACGCCTACTCGGCCTACGGAGAATTCTCCATCTTTGCTCCCGCCGGCACATCCCGCTCAACCAGCAGTTACAACAACCGCATCACCTACACCGGCCGAGAATGGGACGCCACCCTCGCCCTCTACTTCTTCCGCGCCAGATGGTATGACGCGGCTGGAGGGAGGTTTGTGTCGCGGGATCCTTCTCCTTATGTTGACGGAATGTCGTTGTACCGATCATATTTTTGCATTCGCAAAGTTGATCCAACGGGAAATCTAGTTTGGCCCATAACGGAGGGACATGCGAAGAATATTGCTAGCCGGTTTTTCAAAGACCTCGCCAATGAAGCTGATCCACGAATACTTCGACCCTTGGGAAACAACCCAAACCTTCCTTTGGAAAAAGCTGAGTTGTGCGCATGGGCAGTTCTAAAGTTCCTTGCGGTTGGGCAGTGGGCAGAAGAGTTTGCGACGCTCATGGAAGACATGGCATGGACCTTAGTTGACAAGATGATGCCTCTCGAAGGCTTGGTCCAACAGGCCATTTGGGAGGCAATACAATCTGCCTTAAGGGCGATAGCAAATGGAAGCCTATCGGTACAAGACGTTGTCGACGCAATAAAGGCTCAGATTGCGGCAGCTGGAGCGCAGATCGCAGATATGGCGCTGTTTGAGGCTCAACTTGAAGGACTAGTAAATGAGCTTTTTCGAAGGATCGGTGCGATCGGACAGGCCAACGGAGGTTTGATTGTGCTCTCTATCTCTCACGAAGTCCCTAACATGCGTGCCGCATGCACTCTAATTGTCGCTGGAGATGGAATCGAAACCAAGGCCGGTAGGGGCGATCAAGGATGGACCGCAGTGGGTAATTGCCGCTTTGAATGCCAAGATGTCGTGCTAAACGGCTTTACGTATTGCTGTCGCTGTGGTCATAACTTTAGTTTTGACGTAATGGGATGGGGAACCATTATGCGTGGTTGGGCTGGCCCAAAGATTACGGTTGACTTCGGTCCCCAAGTATCGAATTGTCAACGGTGAGCTTACCAACCTGCAGTCTTGGACCATCCAGATTGACGAGGCAGACGAGGCAAATGAGATATACTGTTAGAACTCCGAACTTTCCAAGTGGGAATGAGCGCATCCTTTTAGACGATTGGCTTGTCGAAATATGCAATGTCTATCAACACTAGAAATGGCTCGGCCAAAGTTAGAGCTGCTTGAGTGGCGACCTACAATGCTCTTCGCATTGCTCGGGTGCGGGCTAGCAATGTCGTCGCATAGTTACTTCACGTTGTATTCGAAAGCAAATGACGACACACAATTCAAGGTTGTGAGCAGCGCTGAACACTCTACAGTTCTTGTGCGTCAGGATCCTTCACCTACGACATTGTGGAATGACGTTTACGATCGGTTAGGGGCGCTATTAATTCAGCGGCAGTATTACCAGTCTGGTAATCCACTAAGTTGGAGCGTTGCCCATCGTTTTCACGAAACGTTAGCCACCAGGGCAACGCATAACATCCCCCTGCTGCGAAGTGAGGTTCGCGCTTTTGTTCAGAAACTGTCAGGTACCCCTGAGGAGGCGTTTGTCTGCCTTATCGCAGCTGGTGGGTACATGTACCCCGTAGGCTTTGACCCGGGTTTTGAAACGTCGAAATCAGGGCAGGTTGTTGAACTCGCGTTCTGTCGGGAAACGTGTTTACACATATTGCGGGACCCTGTTGCATTTCAGCGGTATGTGTCTATGTTCTTGTGGAGTCGTGATAATGGACTAGACGCTGAAGCCAAGTTTATAAACACCTCGCGGGCAGCGGTGTCGACCTTGGTATTTGACAAGCAAGTGAAACGGTTCGCAATGTATGTCGAGGCATTAGATCATCTTGAGACTGCGGATGGTAAGTCGCGTGAGTTCTGGTGGGTAGTCCGCACACTGATACTATTCGCTGCGCTCTCGGGAGATGGTGAGACGATTCAGGATGTTAAGATGTGCTTGGACCGCGGGACCTACAGTGACGTGCGATTAGCGTATGACAAGTGGTACTCCTACTATCAAGAGAATCGAAGGAAATGGGTGCATGTTTACGGCGAGTCGTGTTTTCGCAGAGAACCGACCGTTGCATCAGTATTAGGAAAGGTGCAATTAGCCATGCTAGTGGCGCGAAACGTGACCTGGGACATGCTTGAGCTGCTTGGAGATGACGACAGCTGGAAGGAACTCGCTAGTACGTTTCGGAGTGATTTTCCGATTATTGAAATTCACCAGCGTTCTACTCCATTTGATGATTGGAACATTGCGAAGTGGATGCCTCTGGAGGACGATCGAGTTGGGGTAGCGTGGTCGTCCGGCAATCGTTTCTTTCGCGACATTCCAACTCCAATCACACTTAGTGATGAGTAATGTAATGGGAAAAACGTGGACAGCCAAATTGCACAACCTACTCGAAACCTACTGCCACGAATCGTAACCGTTCACGGGTTAGCGCAATATTTTATGCGGCTGCTTTGGTGGCTGGAACCGGATGTGGAAGTAGCGATGGCGCAGGTCGGTCGGCAAAACTAGCTTGCATGGCTTCAATTGGATAAGCGTATGCGCCCGGCACAGCCATCGTGGGCGCGTCGGGTAGGCTGGGATTTTTCTGGTGAACCCGGAAGCTGTTGAGGTGTTACGGGCCAAATTATGGTCGCATTTTTGACCGAATTGTGAGTGTAGAGATTTTGGGCTCTTTTGGGCGGTGTTG
>DAOLCX010000384.1:0-3822 GCA_035327685.1 Pirellulaceae bacterium
GTCGCGGAAATCGTTGCTCGGGTTGTGCAATCGTGCCGCCCGACTCCGGTGACGGCAAAAATTCGATTGGGATGCACTCCCGATCAAATCAACGCCATCGATATCGCCCAGGCGATTGAGGCGGCCGGTGCGGCGGCATTGACGGTCCACGGTCGGACCGCGGCCGATATGTTCCGCGGCTCGGCGGACTGGCAACGCATCGCCGAGATCAAACCGCATTTGCGAAAGATGCCGTTGATTGGGAACGGCGATTTGGATAGTCCGGAAGATGTGGTGGAGGCGTTCGAGCGATATGGAGTGGATGGCGTGATGATTGCGCGCGCGTCTTTGGGTCGGCCTTGGCTGTTTGCCCAGGCGGCCGCAGCATTGCGCGGCGACCCGATCCCGCCCGATCCGACTCCCGAAGAGCAACGTGACTGCATGTTGCGGCACTACCGATTGATTGTCGAACGGTTTGGAGAACAACAAGGAACGCTGTTGATGCGCAAATACGCGTGCTGTTATGCCCAAGGGCGGCGGGGAGCGCGTCAGTTTCGATCGCTGGTGGCGCATGTAGAACAAGCGTCAGAGTTTTACCAATTGGTCGCAGACCATTTCCCCATCGGTGAATAAACCCGCCCCAACTTTCCACCCTTCTGCCTCCACAGCCCCATTCTAACGTGCTAACAAAGTGCCACCCACGAATGGCACTGTCTCGGTAGATCGCGGGTGAATTTGATTTCAGGATTCGAATACGTTGTCACCCGGTTTCAGGCGTTGCCGCAACTGGGCTCGGGGCTGCATCATGACACGGTAGCGATCGTTCCTTTTCTTTTGGGTGCCACGCCAGGTATCATTGATCGTTACGCCACAAGCGATGAACAAGCATTGCTCGCGAAGGTTCGATACAATCGCTTGCTCGATGTGTTTACGGGCGTCACCTGCTATTCGCTCCAAAACCACCTGCGAACGACTGCGATTGGCATCGGTCAAGTTGAGGTCGATGAAATCTACGTTGGTGTTGACAAGCATGGCGCGCATTACGTCTTTCCAGTTCAGGCAAAGGGTGGCCGGGATCAAATCGGCATTGTACAGGCCGAACAGGATATTGCCGTTTGCCAAGAACGATTCGCTGCATTGATTTGCCGAGCGATTGCCACGCAGTTCATCAGTCCAACCGATATCGCGATGTTTGAACTCGGCATTCAAGACGATCAAATTGTCGTGCATGCTGAGCGCCATGATCGGCTCGTTCAAACTGCAGAATTGTCGCATGATGAACTGGCGGCGTACCGCGACCGAGTTTCAAGTCCCGATTGAGTTTTATCGAGGTCGCGGACAATCACCCCCAGATCGACCTCGCTGTCGATCGTCGCGCCAACAGGCCGTGGTCCGAGAAAGCAATCCATCGATTCTTCGTCCTTAGCCGGGGATGGCCTCATTGGCCTCATCGCAGTGGTCAAAATCGGGCATACCTATTGGTTTCCGGAAAAAATGGGGAATGATTGGGGGGGCTGTCAAGAATTACCGCGGAATCTGCCGATTTTAGAGTAGGCCCACTGCGCCCCGAAAGAATGGGGGCACAGCCAAAGAATGCTTGCCGCGAACAGGGAATGTCAACGGCCAGGCACCGATTTCTTGACGTGCCATGGTTGTCACTAAGGAGGGTTTGACCATGAAGCGTACTGCGTCCTGCGTTGTCTTTTCCGCCATCGTTTGGTCGTTTGGTTTGGCCCATGCCCAGGTCGGCAAAGACACCGAGCTGTGGCAATGGACTTCTACGGCCGAGCACCACAACGCGATCGTGCAAATCACATGTAATGGCGGAACCGGAACTGGTGTGATCATCGGCGTCAACTACGACAAGCCGGTGCGGGACGGGTACCACGGATATTGTTTGACGGCCTGGCATGTGGTTCAGGACGACAACAAAAAAGGGAATGTGTCGATCGTATTCCGCAATGGCAAGAAGGCCAAGAATTGCCGGGTGGTCGAACACGACCAAGCTGCCGATGTCGCCATTTTGCTAGTATGGGTTCCCGAAGAGATTCAACCGGCGCGGGTTGCGCAGGAGCCCGTTAAAACAGGCGACGCATTGGAATTCTGCGGCCTGGGTGGGGGCTCGGAATTGGATTGTTGCCTTCGCCATTTTTCCGGTGTGGCGTCGATGCCCAGTACCTTGCAAAAAATCTTTGCCGACGTGCCATTGTTGCCGGGCGATTCCGGTGGCCCGGTATTCAACAACCAACACGAAGTGGTGGGGATTATTTCGGGGGGATGGTTCTGGTGGGATGGTGGCGTGAAGAACTCCAACGGTGCACCGTTGAATGCCACCTGGCCTGCCCGCGCAGCCAATTTAGGTCCCATTCAAACTATGATGGCCGGGCTGGAAAACACCACGACCATCAGCCGCTAAAGCTAAAACCTCGATCCCCAATTCGCGTCTGCGGCCCCAATCGTCAAACGACCAGCCGCAGGCACCGTTCGCACCACCAAGACGTTTTGCGAAATCCCATGCGCGCCCCAGGTTGACCCGTTCCCGTCGGGCCACGTCGCCTCTAATTACTCGCGCGGGGCGCCTTGAAATTGCGTCAGACTTTAATCAACGATTCGCACACTGCGGACCAGTTCCTTAAACGCGGCTTCATTGGCTGTAACCGTAGCCGTCGGACCGTAGAACTTCAAGAAATAGTTGCCATTGTCCGGTGTCACCAAGATGGCGGCCAGCATGCGGTAGTCCGGCCGTTCCGTTTTCGGTCCAAACGGGCCACCGGAGCCACTATCCAGATACGTTCCGGTAATGTCCACATAATGGACTTCGACCTCTCCCACCTTGAATTCATCGAGTTTGGCCGCGCGCTCCGTCGGTGAGCCGTCCGGCATAACGAACTGCCCATACCAGCGTTCAATATTCTGCTGGACGCTCCCCCCCGAGCCCATCACGGTCAGTCTTCCATCGGCTTGATCTTTATCCTGATCGACTCGCGGGATTTTGAATTCGGCTTCGATCATATTGAATGACGGCTCGACCTGGCTCCACGCGCCGGTAGCCGACAGTTCCAGCGCGCCATCGGCGACTTTGAATTTAACCGGGGGTTTCGAGTCCTCGGTCTGGGGCCTGGACGCATTCCCTTGTCCCCACGTTGCTGTGGGAGCAAGTCCCAGGATAACGAAATAGATCAAAAAAGCTGTGCGCTTCCGATTCTTGAAACTCATCATTACGTCACCACTATCTGTCTGAGAAACTTCGGGAAAATATGCCGACACACTGGCCGCCACAACCTCTTTACCCCGCCCTCGCTATTTGAACATGTGCGAGATGATGTGACAACAACCACCTGTGTGAAGCTCTCAAAACCTAGGGGTCGCGACGGTCCACACCTGCGCGCGTGTCTGTTTTCTGCTCAAGACTTGAATGCGAATTCGGCTCTTTAATCCGCAAACTAAATCAATCGATCGCTGAGAATGGCCTGTGCCGCGTTTTTTCCGCACGTCCCCATCACGCCACCGCCGGGGTGACTCGCGGCGCCACACAAGTATAAACCGGCCAGGGGCATCCGATGATCTGACCAACCCGGCACTGGTCGCAGCAAAAACAACTGGTTCATGGTCATCGCCCCTTGGAAAATATTGCCGCCAGTGATTCCATAAGTCCGTTCCAGATCGAGGGGAGACAGCACTTGCACATGCTCGACACTTTGCAGGACATTTGGGGCATACTCATCTAGCAACTCGATGCAGCGTCGGCCAAAGTCATCTTTGAGATCGTCCCAGTTCAGTCCTTCTTTAAGTCGATAAGGGGCATATTGCACGAACATTGACAAGATGTGTTTGCCTTCAGGC
>DAOLCX010000385.1:0-3820 GCA_035327685.1 Pirellulaceae bacterium
AATGCGCCGCGTATCAGCCAATTCCGTCGCCCAAGTCGGCGTGTTGCGACGCCCCAAGTACGTCGTGTAGTTGTTGCCCGTTTGCACTCCAGCCGACCCCACCACGGCGCGACCCCCTGGCGGCAATTCCGGAATCCGAATCCCCGCATCAGGAAAATAGACTTTGTTCGGATACTCGGTCCGCAATACACTGTTTATCGGTTCCACAAAATACACGATCCGCAATACATCATTGGCTGGGATCACGAAGCTATCCACGTCGCGATCGGTGCGAGTCACCGGGGCCGCAGGATTTCCGGGAATCGGATTGGTGGCGCGAACAAATCGCATTCGCCAAACTGGGCTGGCAAGCGAAGCGTCGGAATCGAGAGCGACGCGCCGCAAGTCCACACCAGTCGTTCCATACAACTCCGGAGGGTAAATCTGGTTGTTCGCATCGACGATCGCATTCCCCGTGAAGAAGTGCGGATTGTACAGCTCAACAAATACGCTCGCATTCGGGACAAGGCGACTGTCGCGATCATCGTCTCCGTCGGCGACGGTGGCGCCGTCACCGTCGTCATCCGCGCGATCTTCTGTCCGACGCAAGTGCAGCGCCCAGGCCTCGGCGATCAGCAATTCCGGTCTTTCACAGCCACGCACCACAAACCGGTTGGCACCGATCGTTACTGACTCATCGGTCAACAAATTCCCATCCACATCCCAGCCATCCCAGGGGTTCAGGTCCATCTCGGTGACCGTCATAATCGAGTCTGCGTCGCGAAAGTCCACCACATTGACCGCCCATTGAGCCACATCGCGGCGATAATCGTACAAATCCTGCAGGTCGACGAGACCATCGCCGTTGTAGTCGTACCAGTCTCCGGCCAAGTCAACGTTTCCATCCCCGTTCCGATCGACCCATTGTGTCACCAACAACGTGGTCACATACAAATTCTTTGCAAAGTGATATCTCGCCAGCGTGTCAAACTCGTCGAGCACACCATCATTGTTCGCGTCGAAACCAATCGAACGTCCATACGGGTCTGGATACATTTCTCCAACCAATTGTTCCCCCGGCTCGTCCACCACACCGGCGCGCCGACCGGTGGTCACATCGTTGACTCCGTCGTCAACACCGTTTCCAAACGGTCGATTGACATCCAATCTCAGCCCCTTCGTCAATTCCGGCCCCAACATTAAGCGAACTTGTTGGTTGATAGCGTGCTGGTCGGTAAATCCATTCTGCCGCAAAATGGTTTCCAGCTTTTCTATCAAGCTGTTCGGCGGTACCGGCACATCAAAACTGTCCGTGGTCAAAATGTTCCGCAAGATGTTCCCATCCCCCGAGTTCAGTGTCAGGGCCAGGTGTTCCCGCAATCGCGGCGACAGCATCTTATTGTCTGGATCGTATAGGCGCAGTACGCTTTCCAACTCACGAGGTGAATAAGGCGCATCGGCAGAAAATCCGGATGGCGCGAACGGCGCCGAAACAAAGCTGAACTCATACGCGGACTCATGCAGTTCGTTGGGAGAAGCGGAGTTCAGAATATCGGCGACCGGCAAACTTGAAGGAATCTGTACGGTTGGTCCGCCAGGATTGTATGGATTAACAGGGATCGGGGCGGAAACGATATTCGGTGTGCCCCATCCCAGTTTCCCGTGGATGTCCATCGCGGAAAAGAAGAAATTGCCTGTCAGCCCGCGCGGATTAAAGGGTGCTGCCGGATGGCTGAAAAGCTTGTAAGCACTCGCCACATCTCGCCCCACCTCGCCTGGAACATTATTGTTTCCATATCTTCCCAAATATCCCGCCCAGCCAAAAAGCAGTGCGCTGTATTCTTGATTCGTCACGGCATTGCCCAATGAGATTTCTGGAGGGCCATAGCCTTGCCCAAAGTTGAAAGGCAAACCTCCTCCCAGCAAAGGAAGCGGGGTTTTCGTCGAAGGCAACACCTGCGTTGGATTGCCGTGAGCGTTCACATTCAAATTGCCATCCATGTCCAAGCACAGAATCGAAACCAAAGGCTTGATGATCCGACCCCGCATATCGCGGTGTATCGGCAAACCAAAATCGATCCAGATACCGTCGGCTATCCCGTCCCCATCGTTGTCCACTACTGGCGTCCCGTTCCCAACGGCATCGAACATGTAGCGCCCTCGATTTGCCCCAGTATAGTCCTGATGATACTGTTGCAGCCTGGACCGATGAAACGCGGGCTCGATCAGCAGATTGCCGTTCAGATCGAACAACCGGCCCGTCAGGTACATATTCTGAAAGTCGGCGGCCACATAGTCTTCGTTGGTCGAGCGATGATTGGGAACGACGGTCACATTGTCCGCCAACCGCCGCGACAGGTAGTTGTTAATCAAATCGACGCGCGATTCGCCGCGACGATTAGGCAATAGCGCTTCAGAACTGAGTGCTGCCTGATCGATGGGAGTCCCGACCCGGAACTGACCCGCTCCCGTCCCGGAGAACGGTTTGTTGTTGATGACGACCCGCGACTGAGCCAAATCAGGGGGAGACAAAAATCCCACTTGCTGGTTGTTCCATTCAGGCATGATTACAAACTCGCGCGCCAGCAACGCAGGAGGCGTGACCGTCGTATCGAAACGGACGTTGTAGGCGACGATGCGGCACGAAATACCTTGTGCCAACCCGGTTGTAAACGTCAAGACCTGGCCGGTGTAAGCATCCGATTGATCAGAAAAGTTTCCCCATTGTTCGTTGGGGACGATCGGATCGCGATGCAGCATAAATCGAAACTGGTCGCCTGGCAGATTGGGACGAGGAGTTACTGCCAGGGGCGCAGCGTCGTAATCCAATTCCATGATGATCAACTGGTTCCCCGTATTGGGAACAAACGCTGCGTTTCTCACATACGAAATCCCACCATACCCATAGATATCGCCCAGTATCGATTGCCCCCGCATGGGTGACTGTGTGTTGTCCAGCGATACCTCGCGCAGCAGGTCGTAAAACACGCGATGGACCAAGGTCCGCGCGTCGTCGCGGCGAGGTTGGACGCGCATCTGATTCATCGTCGAGCGGCGGAATTGGGCCGAGATCAACATGAACGACGCCGTCAGCAACAAGAACAACACCAGTGTGCTGACCACAAACAACAACGTGATGCCGCGCCGCGGCGTCCGTTGCGAAACCGGTTGACGAACCGCAGCGTATTTATAAGTTTGTGGCTTCATGGCGAAGACCTTCATCTATCTAGTTATGAACCGTGAAAAACCCACTCGAACTCTATCCACTTGGCAGATCATTGGTACGAACGCTCGATCACCGCCCACACGTCCGGCAAATGAATTGCATAGGTCTTGGACGGAACCACAAATGCAGGTGGGCCTGGCGCCACGTTCGGCGCAAAGTCGCCAAAAATTGCCGGGTCGATCGTATCGTTGATCAAGCCGTTAGCAAATCGCGCTAATTGCATATCGAAGTCTGGTCCCTGAATCGTGACCACGCCAAAGTTGCTGGCGTCCACCGTGTAATCCAACACCATATAAAAGTCGATTTGCTGCACAAACCGGTTGGTATGGAAGTCGAATGTGACATTGGTGAGCGCGATCCAGTCGCCGCGGCGAATGTCTTCTCGTTGAGAGGACGCGGAATTGGAACTATTCAGGGCTAGTGTCGTCCGCAACCTGATCACTCCGCCGGAATAAGCCATCCGCAACGACGCGTTTGCTGCGGGAGCACCTTCCATCGGATGAACAACCTCGTAAACGCTGTCGAAACTTTGACTGGGCAAAGCAGCATTCACAACCGGGGCCTGGCGTTGTTTATAGACCAACACAAAATTCCGGAATCCACCGACCACATCGG
>DAOLCX010000386.1:0-3809 GCA_035327685.1 Pirellulaceae bacterium
TGTTGAAAGCACGGAGAGACCTGTAAGTTGGCAGATCGTCCGAAACGGCGGGTGCGACCGAGATTCGGGGACATTATTGAACTTCCCCTAGAACCTGGTTACGCCTACGCACATTACACGCATAAACACAAAACGTACGGACATTTGATTCGCATTCTGCCGGGGACCTTCAGACGCCGCGCTGGCTTAACGAAGCTCCAAGAACTACCGCAAACCAAAGAAGTAACCGTTCACGCTATTGATGGCCAAGCTTGGTTCTTGTGCGTTCCGCAAGTCGTCTTGTTGCAGATCGAAAACCTGCAAGCGGTACGGATTGACTCGTCCAACCAAACGTCTTTTGTCGAACGACTTGCTCCACGCATCCCACGTTTCGTGAACGGTTACATCCAGACTATGCGGAAGCAATGACCGGCATGAGATCGATGCTCTTGGCCCAAGGTAAACTATTTCGAGGCACAGCGGCGATTGGAACGCGAAGCCGAATCAACGCCGAACCAAGCGACGATCCACTTTAGTTTGAGGGAGGTGGCGCGATTGCAGAATGATTCGGGCACCGCCGCGCCGCATTTTAAGCGAGCCTTGACGTTGGCGTATGCGCAAGGCTTATCGGACGTGGCCAGCGTCAGCGCCGGACGGTTACGCAAAGTGACCGGCAAACGGTAGAATACGTGTGGCCGGCTTTAACCGACATTCGTAGTAGCCCGCAACGTTCGCAATCCGCCACGGACATGTCCTGCGACAGGCGGCAGCCAGACTCCACCGAATCCGGAAAATGACGGAGATTGCTTGACAGCATCTGTTGGACGATAATTACGTATCGAGGCGAATAACTGCATGGACACTTCAAAATCAATACGTCTGGCATCCGGCGAGAATCTCTCCTCGGCGCAACTCCTGGAAATGGTTTACGACGAGCTGCGGCGTTTGGCCAATCACCAAATCTCCCGTGAACGGTCGGATTTGACGCTGACGGCTACAGCGCTGGTTCACGAAGCATACTTGCGATTGTCGGGCGCCACGGCGAGTCAATGGAATGGTGAGCGGCACTTTGTAGCGGCCGCGGCTGAAGCCATGCGGCGTATCTTGGTAGAGCAGGCTCGCCGCAAACGCCGCGTCAAACACGGCGGCGGTTGTGCGCGAATTGAACTCTCCCTGCCCGATGTGGCGGATTTGACAACTGATGACAGAATTATCGGCATCCACGAGAGTATCGCAGAGCTGGCCGCACATGACCCGGAACTGGCAGAGATTATTAAATTGCGATTTTTTCTTAGTATGACAAACGAAGAAATTGCCGTGCATTTGGACTTGTCGGTCCCTACGATCAAGCGGCGTTGGCGATTTGCCCGGGCCTGGTTGAAGCGCCGACTTTCGACTACGGACGATTGAACCTCAACAGATTTACTCATGGCAGCCGCTGAGTCCAACCAGAGCAACTCCGGAAGGCCAATGCGCACTTTCGGTTCTTTGCACCGCTTGCAGCAGATTTTTGACCTGGCTGTGGAGGTAAGTGACCCGGATCAACGGGCCTCGCTTCTGAGGTCGGCTTGCGGCGGAGATGACAGATTGCTGCAAGAAGTCCAGGAACTGTTGGAGCATGACGGTCTAGATCTGACTCGAGGAATGGCTTTTCCATTGCACGAATCAAAAGTTGATACTTCAATTATTCATGAAGGCCCTGGTTCGGCGATTGGAAACTACAAACTTCGGGAGCTGATTGGTGAAGGCGGTTTTGGAATGATTTACCGCGCCGACCAACTGCAACCGGTCCGGCGGCCAGTGGCCATCAAAATCATTAAACCCGGGATGGACTCCCGCGAAGTATTGGCGCGGTTTGAAAGCGAGCGGCAGGCTCTGGCCATGATGGATCATCCGCATATCGCCCAAGTGCTGGACGCAGGGATCAGCAGTATGGGCCGGCCCTACTTTGTGATGGAGCTGGTTCGGGGGCTGCCCATCACCCGTTTCTGCGACGAATCAAAACTGGACGTTCGCGATCGGCTCAAGGTCTTTGTGACCGTCTGTCGCGCGATCCAGCATGCTCATCAGAAGGGAGTCATTCATCGCGATATCAAACCGGGCAATGTTCTGGTAGGAATGCAGGACGGTGAGCCGCTGGCCAAAGTGATTGATTTCGGCGTCGCCAAGGCGCTTCATCAACCGTTAACCGCTCATACGATCTATACCCAATTCTCCCAGATAATCGGTACGCCCGCCTACATGAGTCCGGAACAGGCGGGCTTCGGGATTCTGGATATCGACACCCGCAGCGACATCTACTCGTTAGGCGTGCTAATGTATGAATTATTGACGGGGACCACACCCCATGACGGCAAGCGCCTGGCAGAAGCTGGCTATGACAAAATGCGTGAGATACTCCGCGAGGAGGAGCCTCCGCCCCCCAGTACCCGGCTGGCGAAAACGACGGGGACTCGCAACGCTGCGGCAACCACGCGGCAAGCCGATCCGGTCAAATTGTCCCGTTTGATCAAGGGGGAACTCGATTGGATCGTCATGAAATGCCTGGCCAAGGACCGCAACCGCCGTTATGAAACGGCCAACGGGCTGGCGCAGGACGTCGAGCGGTATTTGCGAGGCGAGCCGGTTCTGGCCGGGCCTCCCTCCAATTGGTATCGGTTTCGCAAATTCATCGGCCGCTACCGTGCCGCTGCCAGTGTGGCCGCATTGGT
The DNA here is from genome assembly GCA_035327685.1 of Pirellulaceae bacterium. Taxonomy (GTDB): domain Bacteria; phylum Planctomycetota; class Planctomycetia; order Pirellulales; family Pirellulaceae; genus BJ22. The sequence goes on from DAOLCX010000386.1 coordinate 2,691, forward strand.
AGGCCTGATCCTGTTGGCCAGCGTGATGGGAATTACCTGGACCATGTTCCGCGCACTGAATGCGGAACGCGCCACCCACGAGGCTTTGGTCGATGTGTCGCGTGAGCGCGACGCCAAGGAAGAGGCGCTTCGCTCTGAAGCTGAACAGAAGTTGATGGAAAGCCAACAGCGCGAGAGGGCCGAGAACAGCGAACGCCTCGCAATCTATCAACTGTGGCATTCCCATTTGCAGACAGCCGAAAGCCGCGTAGCGGGAGGCCAGATCGGTCAGCGATGGGCCAGCCTGGATGCCATTCGCGATGCGCTGGCACTGCTCGACGAACACCCGGACTTGAATGTTGATTTGGGTCCGATGCGCGCCGTGGCGTGTGCCGCGTCGATCCTGCCCGATATCCACGCGGACATTGTCTGGCGTGAGCCGGATATGGGTTCGGTGAACGTCATGTGCGATCAGGGTTTGAACTGGTACACACTTCCGCATGACCGCAGCATCAGCGTCAGGAAAACCGGCACGGGAGATACATGCTTCCGCGTGGATCTGGCTGATGCTCCACAATGGCACATCCTCGGTGATGATGGCACCTTGTTGCTGGTAGGCGGTCCCCGTTCCACCAGCCTGTGGCAACTCGATCACCCAGACACCGGACCATTGCAAATGTGGGAGATTACCGGGCAGGGCTGGGGAGAGTTTCTGCCTGGCGAAGAGACGATTATCGTGGGTGTGCCGGAAGGTACGGCACTGGTGGACGCTAAAAACGGCAACATCATCCGTCAGATCTGGAATCAGGCTTCCTGGACCCGTCCGGTAATTTCATCAGACGGTCGTTATGCGGCGCTGACGTCGCGCAGCCTGGTTGCTGTAGTGGAACTTGCAACCGGCGTTGAGGTCCTCAGAAAATCTCTCGACGCCGTTTTGTTTGGCTCGTCGCCAGTTGCGTGGTGCCCGGATACCGATTTACTTGCCCTTTGGCCCATTGATGGAAACGTCGTATTGGTTGATGTTTCCGACGATACGGTACTGGCCCAGTGGCCGCGCACAGGCGGCGATATGGTGTTGTCCTTCGACGCAACGGGGCAACTTCTTCTGAGCGTAACGCGCTGGGATGCCACACTGAGAAT
>DAOLCX010000387.1:0-3803 GCA_035327685.1 Pirellulaceae bacterium
GCGGCCCTCCCAAATGAAACAGGCCACTGAGGTCGCTGGCCAAGAGTTCTTCAAAAGTCTCGTTCAAACAATCGACGTAGGTCGGGGTGCGAATTTCATCGTAATACAGAGTGGCCGGTTTGTTTTTGGCAAAACGAGCTTGGATCCAATCGATCGCGCCCGCGTGGCCGTTGAAACTGACTCCCATCGGCAAAGAAATACGAGCCGTACAAGCATCGGGTCGGCGGGCCTTGATTAACAGTTCGGCCTCAACCATGGTTTTGCCATAAATGGTGACTGGATCAGTGACATCCGTCTCGCGATGATCGCCGCCTCGCGTCCCCGAAAACACCAGGTCGATCGACAGGTGGACGAACCGAATGGGCAAGCCATCCATAGCGGTCAACAGTGAATCGATGCACTGCACGTTGATTCTCTCCGCCATGGCGGGGTCGAGTTCACAACTCTTGAGCGCGCAGCTTCCTCCTGTGTTGAGTACGGCGCGAATACCATGCTCGATCAAGAATCGACGGGTCGCATGTGTGTCCTCCAGATCAAACCCGACGATGCCGGGACCGCACAAAGGCCAATTCTTGCGGGGGCGTTGGCCAACCACGGATGCCCCATACCGTTGCCGGAAAAACGCCAGCGCGTTTAACCCGGCAACGCCGGCGACGCCCGTAACTAACAACGGCAACCGATCGGTATCGGCCAATAGCCGCGGGAATCCATCGGGCGAGGAGAGTTTCAGACTCTCAACATCGAATTTTCCAATGGGTTTAATCACGGCAAATTACCTGAATCTTCGGAAGTTGAATTGAGGTCGATGACGGAGGCGGTCCGTATTTCGTCTGGATTGTTTGACCTGACATCCCGCATCAACTGACCTGATTCAATCCGGCAGATGGTATTTTGCCAAAATGACAAATCGCCAGCGGTCCGAGCGCCTTGTCCGGTTCAGCCCGACACCGGCGGTCCGACGTCAACCCCACAGCCATCCGCCTGCGAAAACCGCTCATTTTTCATCTTTCTGGGGATTTGAAAAGGCCGGAATCGGGTTGTTGACCCATTTGGCGCGCCCTTTGCCTAATGAGTGCCCCAGCGCGGTCTGGCGTGCATAAATGTCACTATGCGCTGTAACACAAGACAACTATTCGAATTACAGGTATCCGCAAAGGGAGGAAATGATACATGGCGGCGACTGCCACAAAAAAGGCAACAAAATCGGCTTTGAAATTGCAACCCCTGGGTGACCGCGTTGTCGCTCGCAGGGAAGACTCGGAAACAATGACGGCGGGTGGAATTGTCCTGCCAGACAACGCTCGCGAGAAACCCTCGCGCGGCGTCGTGATCAGCGTGGGCGAGGGACGTTTGCTGAAAGACGGATCTCGAGCTCCTTTGCAGGTTAAACCGGGTGATCGCATCCTGTTCACCAGCTATGGTCCCGACGACATTAAGGTCGGTGACGAAGAGCTGCTGTTGATGCGCGAGGACGACATTCTGGCGATTCTCGATTAACACGAGAGGAAATCGTATTCTCTGGCGGAGTTCCGCCAATTCCAAAACACTTTTACTGGAGATCATAGCAATGGCAAAAATGATTGCATTCGAACAAGAAGCCCGCGAGGCGATTCGCCGCGGCGTTTCCAAATTGGCGCGGGCAGTGAAGGTCACGTTGGGTCCCAAAGGCCGCAATGTGATTCTGCAAAAGAGCTTCGGTTCGCCAACCGTCACCAAAGACGGCGTCAGCGTGGCTAAAGAAATCGAATTGGAAGACACCTATGAGAACATGGGTGCTCAGATGGTTCGTGAAGTCGCCAGCAAGACCAGCGATGTAGCCGGTGACGGTACTACGACAGCAACGGTTTTGGCCGAAGCGATTTTTAATGAAGGCTTGAAAGCAGTAACCGCCGGTGTCAATCCCATCCAAATGAAACAAGGGATTGAAAAAGCGGTGGCAGCCATCAATGCTCGCCTGAGCAACATGTCCATCAAAATCAAAAACAAAGAGGAAATGGCCAATGTGGCCTCGATTGCCGCGAACAATGATCGCGAAATCGGTCAGTTGTTGGCGGACGCTATGGACAAAGTCGGCAAAGACGGGGTGATTACCGTCGATGAAGGTCGAAGCTTGCAGACTGAAGTCGAATGGGTCGAGGGTATGCAATTCGACCGGGGCTATCTGTCGCCCTACTTCGTGACCAACCCGGCAGCGATGGAATGTGTGTTGGAAGATGCCTACATCCTGATCTACGAGAAGAAACTCTCGAATATTAAGGATTTGGTGCCGGTTTTGGAGAAGGTCGTGCAAGCCGGTAAGCCGCTGTTGATTGTGGCTGAGGATATCGAAGGCGAAGCATTGACTACGTTGGTCATCAATCGCCTGCGCGGCACATTGAATGTGTCCGCCGTCAAGGCTCCAGGCTATGGTGATCGTCGCAAAGCGATGATGGAAGACTTGGCGATCCTGACCGGCGGTGAGGCGATTTTCGAAGCGCTTGGCAAGAAGCTGGAAAATGTTCAACTCAATGAACTCGGCCGTGCCAAGAAAATCATTATCGACAAAGACAACACCACGGTGATCGAAGGAGCTGGCAAGAGTACAGATATCAAGGCCCGGATCGAAGCCATCCGTCGTGAGATCGAGAACACTACCAGCGACTACGATCGCGAGAAGTTGGAAGAGCGGTTGGCCAAGCTGGCTGGCGGTGTGGCCAAGGTCAATGTCGGTGCCGCGACCGAAAGCGAAATGAAGGAAAAGAAAGCCCGTGTTGAAGATGCGCTGCACGCCACGCGGGCAGCTGTCGAAGACGGGATTCTGGCCGGTGGTGGCGTGGCTTTGCTCCGTGCCGCCAACGAGGCAAAACCGGATACCGAGATAACCGACGACGAAAAAACGGGCTTTAACATCGTGGTCCGCGCCTGCCGCGCGCCGCTGACGATGATTGCTGAAAACGCCGGTGCCGACGGCGGTATCGTCTGCGAACGAGTGTTGGAAGGCAAAGGCGGCTTTGGCTATAACGCCCTGACTGGAGTCTATGAGGACTTGATCAAGGCTGGTGTGATTGATCCAGCCAAAGTGGCCAAGACCGCGTTATCCAATGCGGCCAGCGTCTCGACGCTGCTGTTGACCAGTGACGCCCTGGTGGCCGAGATTCCCAAGGCCGACAAGGGTGGCAAGAAAGCTGGTGGCCACGGCGGCGATTACGACATGTACTAAACCGAACGCATCCACGTTGCGTTTGGCTGATTCCACAACCGGGTGCGAGCACAATTGGCTCGCACCTGTTTTTTTTCCATCGCGCCCAAAACGTGTGACTTCCTCGACCCGTCCAACCTGTTAAAATCCCTCACCCCGCCTCAGAAAGTCCCTTTGCACTCGATTGCCAATCTGAGACGTCAATTCTCGCCAACGCTCGGCAGCAACCCCCAATGCACCTTGAGCCGTTTGCTCGTCCTTTAAACAGGAATGGATGCTGTCAGACAACACAGCCAAATAGTCGGATTGCCCGACAATTCTTGGAAATGTCAATATCAACTTTGCTTGGTGGGCGACCTGAATCACCTGACCAAATTCGTCAGCAGCAACGGGGGGCAACACCTCGCCGGTCCATCTTGAAATGTCGCTCAATTGCGACGCGCGGAATGGCCCATGGGCCACCGAAAACACAGATATCTGTTGGCTCGTCCGTTTGCTGCAAAGCCACGCCGCTAATTTCAGAGACTCCGTCGCGTAGAGCGAATTGCGCAACACCGACACAGCCCTTGTCTCAATCCCCAAGTAATCCACGTGAAGGGGTTCGTGTTCCGCGCGGTTGTTCCAG
>DAOLCX010000388.1:0-3795 GCA_035327685.1 Pirellulaceae bacterium
GCAAAATGTCCCGGATTTACGACGCGCCAAGTCGAAACAACTTACCGTTCGCTGAAAGATATCCGCGATTGGTTTGACGCTCACCCGGAGGTTCACTCTCGCCGGATCGAAGTGTGCTGGCGATTGGCCGCCGACATGGCAGAACGCTTGGATGTTCTCAATTCGGCAAACGATTGGACAGGTCGGGAACTGGCCGCTCAATTGCGTCATTGCGACGCACTGATTACAACGCCGTCCACCACCATGCTGGAAGGAATGGCTCTGCGAAAACCGGTGGCCTTGTTGGATTACCACTTGGCTCCCCAGTACTCACCGGCGGCATGGACGATCTCGGCTCGCGAGCATATTGCGGACATCATGGGCGAGCTGATGGCGCCCCATGCGGTTAAGATGGGGTACCAACAATACTTGTTCCGCGACGCGCTCTATCAAGGAGAACCGGCGACGGATCGGTTGGAACGATTGATACGACAGATGGCAGAAATGGCCCACCAATGCGCGGTTGCTGGCCAAGCATTACGATTTGCCCCGCAACTGCTGGGCCCCCCGTCACCGGTGGAAGAATCATGGGATTTCTGTACATTCTTTCCGCAAATTGCCGAGATTTCAACGTTTGGAGTGTCAGAATCTCAACGAGAATGGGGACACGCCCGTCGCGAAATCGAATGTTTAAATGCCCGGATCGCGCAACTACAATCAGAATTGGGTGAAGCGCATCGGATTTTCGAGTCCATCCATCGGCATCCGGTGGCTGGTCCGATTGTTCGGTTGCGGCAAAAGTGGTTGGACTGGTTGCAGCGCTTGAGTGTCGCGCGAACTCCGACCACAAAAGCATCGCCAGAGGCAAAGACGTAAAGGTTTTGCCTGGCAATGCTGACCACAGGTATCAGCAACATGGATTCGACAGGTTTGGAACTTACCGAGACGGCGTGCGCTGCACGGCCGACTGAACCAATCCGGAAGAGTCACTTGGACTCGCCGGACCCGGTTGTGTTGTGCACAACGGACGAACGCTACGCGATGCCTTTGGCAGTCACGTTGTCGTCGGCCGCCGAGCAGTTGCCGGTCGGTCGGTCCATGTGCGTTTATCTGGTCGATGCCGGTCTGAGTTCCGAGTCACGTCATCAGTTGCACGCCAGTTTGGCTCCGCACCCCGTAGAATTGAATTTTGTCCCCGCCGATGCGGCAGAATTGGGCGGCTTAAGCATCTCTCACCACATCAGCCATACCGCTTATTTGCGATTACTGGCTGATCGGTGGTTGCCATCCGACCTGCAGCGTGTGATTTATTTGGACTCTGACCTGCTCGTCCGCGACAGTCTGACAGAATTGTGGTCGGCCGAATTGGGCGACCATGCCGTCTTGGCCGTCCCGGATATTGCCTGCCCGTTCGTGAACGCGCGGTTTGGGTGCCGCAACTACCGCAAAGCCAGCCCGTATCTGGCCTGCTTGTCGCCAGTGCAAAACCATCGCCAGTTGGGACTCGCGGCCGACAGTCTGTACTTCAACAGCGGCGTGATGGTCATGAACTTGGACCGCTGGCGCCGGGAACGGCTGGGCGAGCAGATGCTGGAGTGCCTGCGAGCCAACCGCGAACATATCTGGTGTTGGGACCAGTATGCATTGAATGTTGTCTTGGCGGGGCGCTGGGGGCGGCTGCCATTGCGTTGGAACGTGGGGACACACGCCTTCGAGTACCCATCGTTGGCTTGCGCCCCGCTGGAGCAGGCCGAGTTCGCCGAAAGCCTGCAGCGGCCCGCCGTGTTCCATTTTACGACCGAGTTCAAACCTTGGCTGTATCGTTCCAACCATCCCCTCCGCGAACAGTTTTTTGCCGCTCTCGACCAGACGGCTTGGCGCGGTTGGCGCCCTGAGAAACCGCATTTCAACCTTTCCCGCTGGTGGCAACGTCAAGCCGTCCGCATTGCCAAACGATGGACAATTTCATATCGCAAACTAGCTGCCTGGCGCGTTCCGGAACCGATATGAACATCCCATCTTCGTCAGCAGTGACGAAAAACAAGCGGCGCAAGTTTTCCGGAACTGTAGCGCACACCGAGCATTCCTTAGCCATCTTTGGGATTCCAAAATCATTTGAGGATCCACGAACGGCGTTGATTCAACGGAATGCCATACTGAGTTGGAAGCAATTGGCGCCCGATGTGGACGTGATCCTGATGGGGGACGATCCGGGAGTCGCCGAATTTGCTGCCGAACATCAACTCATCCATGTGCCCAACTTGCGGCGCAGTGCACAAGGGACGCCGCTGTTGAGCGACGCTTTTTCACAAGTCCAGCAAGTGACGGATGCTCCGGTGTTGGTGTACTGCAATTGTGATGTGATGTTGTTGCGCGACTTGATGTTAGCGGTCGAACTGATTCGAACCGACAGACGATTCGAAACATTTCTTGCGTTTGGCCGCCGCGAGGACTTGCGCCTCGACTGTTCGATTGATTTGAGTAATCCTCAAGACGTAGAGTCGCTGTTTCAACAGCGCAAACAGGCAAGCCGTTGGTCGCCCATAGTTTGCAAGGAGTATTTTATCTATTCCAGAAACCTGTTCCAAACTATTCCGGACTTTTGTGTCGGACGTGGGAACTGGGACAACTGGATGGTGGCCCACGCGCGATCGCAAGGTATTCCTGTGATCAATGTGTCTCAGTTGGTATCGGCCGTGCACCAGTCACACGATTATCATCATCTGCAGACGTCGCGTTTGGGCTGTTACGTCACCTGCCCGGAGGCTCGCGAGAATCAGCGTTTAGCCGGTGGGCGGCACGTAGCGCGAGGCTGTGTGGCGACCTGGAACTTGACCTTCCGGGGCATCGTCCCCAACCGAGGCGCATGGCTCAACAAAGACTTCTGGCTGGATTTGCCCAATTTTCTGCGGATGGTCTTCCGCCTTCCATTTGAGCGATAGGAAACACAGAAGGCGTGGCCGATGACGCCGGCCTGCATAGGCTGGTGTCCCTTGCTCAATTCCCCCGTTTTCTCAACAAATCGCGGGAATTATGGCCTCAGCATCAGTCCGCGAACTGTAGGCGTTGCGCCCTGGTTACATAAAAATACGAAAGGTTTCGTTGACAACTTACGAATGTATTCGTACAATGACGCCATCATGACCGCCACCGATCCCGGAGGGCGGAGTCCATCAGGCTCAATCACTGGAAGAGACTCGAATGAAAGCGAATCATCTCCCCAAGCCTACTGAGGCGGAATTGGCGATCTTGCAAGTGTTGTGGGATCGCGGCCCCTCCTCGGTCCGCCAGGTTCAAGATGTGCTGGAGACCGAACGGGGGACCGGATACACCACGACCCTCAAGCTGATGCAAATCATGTTCGAAAAAGGCCTGCTGACGCGCGACGACTCGAACCGGTCGCACATCTACGCGGCTGCTGTCAGTCGCCACAAAACTCAGCGACGATTTGTGAAAGAAATGCTGGATCAGGTCTTTGCCGGTTCCGCCAGACAATTGGTCATGCAGGCTCTGGCCGCCCGCAAATCGACACCAGATGAACTAAACGAGATTCGCAAAATGATCGACGAATTGCAAAGGGGACAGTCATGAACGCCATCTTTCAAACCCTTGTTGAACATCCGCTGGTCGAGCTGCTGGGGTGGACTCTCTTGCACTCGATTTGGCAGGCCGCGGCTATCGCATTGCCCTTGGCCGTCATGCTGCGAGTGCTGCGCCACAAGACGGCCTCGTTGCGTTACGGAATTGCCTGTGTTGGAATGTTCCCCATGGCATTGCTGCCCGCTGTCACATTCCTGAAACTCGTCGCCAACAGCG
>DAOLCX010000389.1:0-3793 GCA_035327685.1 Pirellulaceae bacterium
ACCCCAGCGCTGGAAACCGAACGCTATGCGCCGAAAACCAATCCAAGGTAGTCGTTTGAGTCCAGTTTAACCGCAGTGCACTTGATGACCGCCGATCAGGATAACTTAAGGCATACTGAATCGGCAACTTCATATCGGGCGGACTGAGTTGGGCCAAAACCGATCCATCACGGAATTCCACCATCGAATGGATGATTGACTGCGGGTGAATCACGACGGTTATTTGATCGGGCCGCAAGTCAAACAACCAGCGGGCTTCAATAATTTCCAGGGCCTTATTCATCATCGTCGCCGAGTCGATCGTGATTTTAGGACCCATATCCCACGTTGGGTGGGCTAGGGCCTGTTGCGGCGTCGCATGTCGCATTTCGTCACGGCTCCAATCGCGGAAGGGACCGCCGCTGGCCGTCAACACGACACGTTCGATTTCATCGCGCCGCCCGGCTAAAGCTGCTTGCCAAATGGCGCTGTGCTCGCTATCGACCGGGACCAAACGGGCTCCTGTGGCTTGGGTTCGAGGCATCAAAATCTGTCCGGCCACCACCAGTGCCTCTTTGTTCGCCAAAGCGACTGTTTTGCCAGCCTCAATCGCTGCGGCCGTGCTTGATAAACCCGCGCATCCGACAATTGCAGCCAGGACTACGTCCACCTCGTCGTGGGCGGCGGCCCAAGACAACTCGGACTCACCGACGCGAACACGATCGCGCCAACGTATTGGAAACTCATACTCCCGTGCGACCACTGCATCGGCGGCGATGAGATATTGCGGTTGGCAGCGTTCGGCTTGCTGACAGAGCAAGTCTAAGTTGGACGATCCCGACAAACACCAGACTGCGAACTCGGGCAAGTGATCAAGCACAGCAATTGCGTTTCGTCCAATACTTCCCGTGGCACCGAGGATCGCCAGATTTTTCTTGGATCCCATAGATCAAGCCCACAAACGCGGGGTCGTTGGCATCGGGTTATCGGGCGTCTGAACCATGGTTTGGGAATCGTGCTTATTTCCCATTTGATTTTAGGATCAACCGAATGGCGTTAGCCACGGTTTCGACTACAAAATCCGGGGCTAACGCCCAACGGCTAATTCGGTCAAACCTATCATCTAATGGGAACAAAGCACTCGTGCGAAGTCGCACAAAATCAACTGTTGTTTAAAATTTTCAACGCCACCCGGGATCACCCAGTCCGAAAAATCGGCGTTATTGTAAGGAATTGACGTCGGTTTAACAAGGCAAACCGTCGGCAGTCCAATCGGACTTGTCCCGGTGAAATGGCCAGAATATGACGGTCGAGGCAACGATGGATGCGCGATTACAATTCCCGTAACGGTTGACCTTTTCGCTGTTTAGGGTATCAATTCAATGGCCAGATCAGTCTAAAGGGCGCATGGATTGCACTGCAGCATGTTGACTCGCGTTCCGTTGCACACTGATACAACCTGAATTTGAATCCAATGTCTAACAATCAAGAACCATCGCGCAAACCGACTGAAAAGCATGGAAATTCGTCGTTTCTGTGGTTCGCACTGATCATTATTTCAACTGTCATGCTGGTCGGATGGCTGCTTTTTTCGCAATCTGAACAACGCATCGCGATCAGTGATTTTGAAGAACTGTTGCGGAACACGAAGTTTCTCGACAAGGGGTCAGACCAGTTAGCCCCGAATTCGACAGCCTCGATCACCATTCGCAATCACGCGGCCTCCAACAAGACCGCTGAATTCAGCGAGCCAAATGATATTGTAGTCGCCGACCAAACCATCTCGGGAAATGTCTATTTTCGTTGGGTGACGAACGATGACACGGAAACCAAACGTGAAAAAACCCGATTTACTGTCAATAAAAACAACACGGATACGGTTAATGCTCAGTTGCGCGAGATCTTAAATCGCAGCAATGTGCGGTGGAGCTATTCGCGTGGACCAAGCTTCTTTGACCGCTACGGTTCATTGCTAGTTTTCAGTGCCCTGGTGTTGGTGCTATTCCTGTTCATGATGCGACGACTGGCGGGTTCGGCTGGGCCGATGCAGTTTGGCCGGAGTCGAGGGCGGTTATATGCGGAAGAAGACCTGGCCATCACTTTCGGGGATGTCGCAGGCATTGACGAAGCCGTCGAGGAAGTCCGCGAGATCGTCGATTTCCTGAAACAACCGGAGAAATATCAACGGCTGGGCGGCCGCATTCCGCGCGGCGTATTGTTGGTCGGCCCGCCGGGAACAGGCAAGACTTTGTTGGCGAAGGCGATTGCCGGCGAGGCGGGCGTGCCGTTCTTCAGTTTGTCGGGTAGCGACTTTGTGGAAATGTTCGTCGGTGTCGGGGCAGCGCGAGTTCGCGACATGTTCCAGCAAGCGGTAGCCAAAGCGCCGTGTATTATTTTTATCGACGAGTTGGACGCGCTTGGCAAGACGCGTGGGGCGGGCCTCATTGGCGGACATGACGAGCGCGAGCAAACCCTCAATGCGCTGTTGGTGGAAATGGATGGCTTTGATTCCAACAGCGGAGTGATCGTGATTGCGGCCACGAACCGTCCAGAAACATTGGACGCGGCGTTGCTTCGCCCCGGTCGTTTTGATCGACATGTGTTGGTCGATCGACCGGATGTGCGAGGGCGCGAGGAGATTTTGAAAGTTCATGTTCGCAATGTCAAACTGGACGAATCGGTGGAATTGCGCAAGATCGCAGCCATCAGTCCCGGCTTTGCCGGAGCCGATCTGGCGAACCTGGTTAACGAAGCCGCATTGTTGGCGGCCCGCAACGACAAGGCTGCCGTCGGGATGGTTGAGTTCAACGAAGGCGTAGAACGGGTGACGGCCGGCTTGGAAAAGAAAAAACGGGTCATGAGCGCCGATGAAAAACAGCGCGTGGCCTATCATGAAAGCGGCCATGCATTGGTCGCATACAGCCTGCCGAATACCGATCCTGTGCACAAAGTATCGATCATCCCGCGGGGTCTGGCGGCCCTGGGCTACACCATGCAACGCCCCGAAGACGACCGCTATCTGATGACACAAAGTGAATTGGAAAGCCAACTTCAAGTGCTGCTGGCAGGGACGATCGCCGAAGAGATGGTTTATCAGGATATCTCGACAGGAGCCCAGAATGACCTGGAGCGCGCTACCGACATCGCCCGGGCGATGGTCATGCAATTCGGAATGAGTCGCCTGGGACGCATCAATTATCGAGAGTCCCGGACCAATCCGTTTTTGTCCAGTGCACCGGCAGATGATTTTTCGCGGAGTTACAGCGAACGGACAGCCCAACAAATCGATGACGAAGTCAAACGGATCATTGACGAATCCGTAGAGCGCGTGCGCCACATTCTGGAAGTACGCCGCTCAGCGCTTGAATCGTTGACGAATCGTCTGATTGAAATCGAATCGGTGGATGGCGATGAGCTCAAACGGATTGTCGAGGACAATTCAACTGTGCCGATTGTTGTTCCGGGAACTGCAAACGCGGCAACGAAACGACCGTCATCGACACCTGCGGCCAAACCTGCGGACGACGAATTCAATCGGGCGGCCCCTTGAAAAACGTATAGCGCCGCCGCGAGCAAAAACAAAGCGGCCGTGATCCCTTCGAGATCAAACAACTCTTGGCACAATTACTAATGGCTGCGTTCCTTCCAGGATCGTCACATCGTAACCGTTTACGGTATGGATGGCCAAGTTTGGTTCTGGTGCGTTAAGCAAGTCGTCTTGTTGTAGATCGATTCGTCCAAGCTAACGTGTTTTGTCGAACGACTTGCTCCCCGCACCCACCATGTCGTGAACGGTTACGTCAAACCCTCGGCT
>DAOLCX010000390.1:0-3792 GCA_035327685.1 Pirellulaceae bacterium
GTATCGTCTTCAGTGCGGTCTTGGAGGATAAGCCGAATCGGGATTTCGGCAAATTCGAGTCCGTCACGGAGGGTAGTCAACAAGTAGCGTCGATAACTGGGGGTTAAGGCCGATGCGTCGTTGCATTTAATGACGATCGTCGGCGGTTGCACCCCGATTTGGGAAGCGTAGAAGGCCTTGAAGGACCTCGTGCCTACCGAGGGGGGGGTGTGCAGCGCGATGACTTGGCGCAGTAGTCGATTCAACTCGCCCGTACCAATGCGCGCCTGCGACTGTTTGAACAGCATCCGCGCATGGTCGAGTAGCCGCTTTAGGTTTCGCCCGGTTTGACCAGTGATGAATGCAATCGGCACATAACTCAACGTCGGAAAGGACTCTCGCAAGTAGTTTCCCCAGCGCTCGGTGGGCATCTGGTCACTGAGCAAATCCCATTTGTTGACGACAAAGATGCACGGTTTGAGTTCTTTCTCAATCTCCTGACAAAGCTTGCGGTCGACCAGACTTATCTGTTGAGTGCAGTCGAAAAACATCAATACCACGTCCGCGTGGCGGATACTGCGATGGGCGCGGTGGTCGCTGTAAAAGTCCATATCGGAGCGAATGCTTTTTTGGCGTCGAACTCCGGGAGTATCAATCGCCACCATCACTTTGCCATCCCATTCAAACCGTACATTGACACTGTCGCGGGTCGTGCCGGCAACTTCGCTGACAATCATCCGCGGTTGCCCAATCAGCGTGTTGATGAAGGTGCTTTTCCCCACATTGCGCCGGCCCACGATCGCGATTCTCATCTCCGGCTCAATCAAATCACGATCCGATGGTTCTGTCGCCTGAGGAAGCGCCGCCAAAATCGCATCCAGTAATTCAGTTTTGTGCCGGTGATTTTTCGCGCTGACGACAACCGGCGTACCAAATCCTAGCGCGGAAAAATCATGAGCCTGGACTTCCCAATTCTCGCCGTCGCACTTATTGGCGACTAACACCAACGGCTTGCCAATCAAACGAAGTCTCTTGGCGATGGCATGGTCCACGAGCGTTAATCCTTCGCGGGTATCCACGACGAACAACAGCACCTGGGCTTGGTGAATACCGATTTCGATTTGTCGCTCGATTTCCTCGTCCAGGTCATCGACGTCGTTGATTCCAATCCCACCCGTATCCACGATTTCAAAGTAGCGGTCTCGATGTTGGACAATATTGGTCATGCGATCGCGAGTGACACCGGCCACGTCATCGACAATCGCCAGTCGCTGACCGGCGAGCCAATTAAAAATACTCGATTTTCCAACATTGGGTCGCCCAACGATGGCGACTTGTGGTAGCGACATAGGTTGTTGGGTTCAAAATTCTGCTTGTTGATTCTATGATTCTGGGTCCGGATGATTGTTTCATAAACCGAGTGGTTGGTCAAATGACGAAGGAATCGAAACTCATTGAGCGCGACCGCGACATGACAGCGGTGGTCCAACAACTGGCTTTGTGGGAGCAAGCCGGCTTGGACTTCGTTTCCGCAGTGTTTTATGATGACTTGGTCGCCAGTTTGCATACCGGTAAAACCGTCCAGCCCACTTCTGGTTCGATTGGCCAGGGAGCGAATTCGCATCAGGATCCTGCGCATTGTGAAACCTCAAATCTCAAAACAGGGCCCGTTTCCGGTTCTGAAGCCGTTCACTCGAAGCAGATTGCAAAACCAGAAAGGGATGTCACCATGTCCAGCGATCGATCTTCCAAGGCCAGTGCACCCGATAATGTGCCCTCGATCGCCGACATGATAACGGCTGGCGAGCCTTATCCATCTCGTGTACCGGCCGACGACCGCCCCGGCCAATTGCAGGTGATCGCCGCGGAAGTTGCTGAATGCAAGAAGTGTCCGGAATTGGTCCGCCATCGAACACGAACCGTGTTCGGCGTGGGGAATCCCCAACCGCGAGTTTGCTTTTTGGGGGAGGCGCCCGGGGCTGATGAAGATCGACAAGGCGAGCCATTCGTCGGTGCCGCCGGGCAGTTGTTGAACAAGATCATCGTGGCCAGCAAGATGACGCGCGAAGAGGTTTACATTTTGAATACGATCAAATGCCGACCTCCAGGAAATCGCAATCCGTCTGACTTGGAAATGAGCAATTGCTGGCATTTCGCGCGTCGTCAGTTAGAAGTCCTGCAGCCGGAATTTATTGTTTGTTTAGGGGGGGTCGCGGTTCGCGGATTGTTGGGGACCAAGCTGAGTATTGCTCGTTTGCGCGGCAAGTTCCACCGCTACAGCGACAGCCGAGTCGTCGTGACCTACCATCCCGCGTTTTTGCTTCGCGATCCCCGAGCCAAGCACCAGGTTTGGGAAGACATGAAAATGTTGATGCGCGAAATGGGAGTCGAGTTGTCGTGAATCGATCGGCCTCAGATGTCCCGCAGTCAAACTTTGAGACTGGGGTTCGATTCGAATGGATCGAGCCAGGTATCGCGGCTCTCAGATTCGACATGCCGGGCAAGTCGGCCAACGTGATGACGGCGACTATGTTGAATGACTTGGACCGGGCGCTGAACGCGCTCGATCAACAAACCGACTTGCGTGGACTGATCTTGATATCAGCGAAGCCGCGGGTATTCGTGGCAGGAGCTGATCTGACGGCCATCGCGCAGACCTTGGATTGGCCCGACGACGAAATCATTCGATTTTGCCGCCGGGGACAGGAAATGTTCGAGCGTTTGCGGAAATTCGCAGCGGCCAGTATTGCGGTGATTGATGGGGCATGTTTAGGAGGCGGCCTCGAGTTGGCCTTGGCCTGCGATTACCGAATCGCAACGACGGCAGACAAGTCGATTTTGGGTTTGCCGGAAGTCAAACTGGGTTTGATTCCCGGTTGGGCTGGAACCGTGCGGTTGCCTCGACTGGTAGGCTTGCGACGAGCTGGCGAGTTGTTGACTTCGGCCAGAATATTGACGTCGCGCGAAGCATTGGACGTCGGCTTGGTGGATCGATGGTGCCCCGTTGAAAACGCGCTGGCGGAAGCTTTGGAGTTGGCTCGACAGGTCTTTGACTCGGAAGAACTTCGGCAACGGCGGCTCGCGCAAGCCAGCCCCATCGAGATTCCCTCCGCGGAGCATGAACGATTGAACGCGGAGATGTCAGCCGCGATTGATCGACATCCTGAATTGTATCCGTTGGCACCGCGCGTCGTTTGGGAGCAGGTATCTCATAGTGCTTCGCTGGACTTCGAGAGTGCCTGCCGATCTGAGGCGTTGGCGATGTGTCGGGTCTGGGGGAGCGCACCCAGTCGAGGTCTCCTCAACGTGTATTTTATGGGGGAGCACAACAAGAAGAATCCTGGCCGCGTCGATATGACTCAGCCGACCAGACCGATCAACAGCATCGGCATTGTTGGGTTGGGGGTCATGGGCCAATCGATTGGACGCGTCATTGCCGCCAAGTCGACGACCGTTTTAGGTTGGGACGAACAGTCTGCGGCGCGCGACAGGTTTCAGGCTCCTTGGGAAGCAGCCATTGCCGGGCTGTGGGGGGTCTAGAATCGTTGGCGAATTGCGATTTGATCATAGAAGCGATTAAAGAAGATGTTTCCGCAAAACAAACCACCTTGGCAGACTTGGCCGCAATAGTGTCGCCGAACACAATTTTGGCCACGAATACTTCGACGATACCCCTAAGTCTATTGCGACAAGGCGTGAGTCACCCGGAACGCCTGGTGGGCATTCATTTCTGTCATCCGCAATTGATGAGTTTGATTGAGGTGATCCGCAGTGATGTCGCTGACGAATCGGTCATAGCCACCGCCGTTCATT
>DAOLCX010000391.1:0-3788 GCA_035327685.1 Pirellulaceae bacterium
CTGCCGTTTCCTCTGTCTGGCACATTTTCTGCAAACCCGATCACCATGACGGCCGGTCGTGTCGCCATGGAACATTACGATCGCAATGCGGTTGCCCGTTTGAATCAACTCGGCGACTACGCTCGACAGCAAGTGACACATGCTATCCAGGCATCTGGTTTTCCTGCCTGTGTGACCGGCGCGGGCTCAATGTTCCGCGTCCATTTTAAGCCACAATTTCCCACCGGTTATCGTTCTGCTTTTCAGGACGCCCGCGAATTGAAGCAAATGGCATTTATCATTGACTACCTCTACGACCGGGGATTCCTGATGATCAACACGTGTTCGGCAGCCCTGTCCACGGCGTTAACTCAGGCAGACATTGACCACTTAGCCGAGACACTCGAAGCCGGATTGATTGAACTCGACAGGAAATAACGCCCTTGCGGTTGTTGGGTAGATAGACAACAGGTTACCGGTCACGGACTTGGGTGGAAAGGCATCACAGAATGTTGCCTTCTTATCGCCGCGCGGTGCGTTTCGCAAGTCGTCAGGCTTATCTCAAACGGTTGAGGTTCATGTACGCCGCATTTGTGAGCGGTCGCCTTGGATGGTCTGTTACGCCCAATCGAGACCAGTTTTTTGTTTGACGCGGTCTTCATAATTTCCCAGCAATCCGCCGACGACATCCCATTTTAAAGGACGGCGGACTTCGATATCGCCATGCTGGTTGACTCGGACAATCGTTTGCAGATCAATGCCTGCTGCCTCAAAGTCATTCACGTGCAGTTCACCATCGTTGATGATTTCGGCCAAGGTCGCAGCCGTCATTTCGATAAACTTCATGTCGATCTTCATTCAGAAAAACTGTTCCGTAAACCGCCCTGATGGAGCGCAATAAACCGCTCGCGGACGTCATCCTGGTTCTCGATCATACTGTCGCGCAACGCCTTCGACAACCGATACGTCCTCCACCGACAATACGCCCCAGTCGAACATCGCGTTGTCACCCACAGGAATTCGCCCGCTGATCTGTCGCAATGCCGTCGAAAGCTGTTCAATACGCTGTGATTGCAGTCGGAGTTTCTCAGCTATCCAGGCCATCAAATCCGAATCGCTTACTCCGAGTTCTTGACGAACTTGCAGCATCGACACTGAACCTGATAACAAACGATCGACCACAGACTCGCGGAATTTCGGTGTGAATCGAGTAGCGCGTTCCTGCCGGGCTACCAACGACACATGGTCATGAAGATGATTGCCGATCCGTTCCACTTCGATTCGCGGTGCAGAATCGGGGCGCAGCTCACCAACGTCTTCACGCGGTCGCGGCAACCAATAACAGTCTCGAGTGCAGACGGGACAATGCCAGTGCCCCAGCCGCAAAGCCGTCAGACGGCGTCCAACCAGCCATCCCCACCAATATCCCAATGACGTCACAAAACAATGAACGTGAACCACATTCTTGCGACAGTCGCGGCAAAACCCTAGTTTGGAAATACGCTTTGTCATGGGTTGATTGATCGCCCTTGGTAGCAACCCCCATTTTATCAACAGGTGATGGGGAAGCTACTGGCGGACAATGCAAAAAGTGGGTGTCGGTGAATCGATACGACGCTACTGTGTCACAAAACCGTTGTATTCAGTACATTGTTCCTTATTATTTCAGCGCCCAGGAGTCATCACATGGGGGAAAACCTCTCCCCGAACGACGTGCCCGTTGAGCTGGTCGTCGCCGACGATCAGTCGCAGTGCCGGATTGACTCACTTTTGGCCGAGCGCTTTCCACAGTTGAGTCGCTCGCGCATTCAATCGGCGATGCGGCGAGGTCTGGTCACCGTGGATGGCCGGCCGGCAAAACCTTCGCAACGAGTGACTGCGGGGCAACGCGTGACGTTCCAGCTTCCCCCAGCGGACCCGGTCGGCTCTCAGCCCGAAGACATTCCGCTGGACATCCTCTTCGAAGACGAAAACCTAGCCGCCATCAACAAACCAGCAGGCATGGTGGTGCATCCAGCAAAAGGGCATTGGCGCGGCACATTAACGGCCGCTTTAGTTCACCACTTTTCCCAACTGAGTCAAGTCGGCGGTCCCACTCGACCAGGTGTCATCCACCGACTGGATCGGGATACATCGGGCGTGATTCTTGTTGCCAAATCCGACCTGGCCCATTCCTTGATTACGCGACAATTTGCCAAACGAACGGTGGTCAAAGAATACCTGGCGATTGTCTCACCCGGGCCAGACCGCGATCGAGATTTGATTGAGCTGCCGATTGGAGTTCATCCCTACCATCGGGAACGGATGGCAGTCCGGAGTGACCACGCAACCAGCCGACCGGCACAGACTTTTTTTGAGGTCGTGGAGCGTTTCGATGGCTATGCTTGGCTTCGTTTGTTGCCCAAATCGGGACGCACACACCAATTGCGCGTCCATATGGCGGCTCAACGATCGCCTATCGTGGCCGATCGACTGTACGGCGCTCGAGGAGAACTGCGATTAAGTGATGTAATTCCGGTTTCACAACAGGCAACGATACCGTTGTCCGCAATTGAGACACTACAACATGTGCTCATTGCTCGACAAGCACTCCATGCGTTTCGTTTGGAAGTGGACCATCCCGTTACGGGAAATCGGCTCAAATTTGAAGCACCGCTGCCATCTGATTTCGCCGAGACGTTGAGCGCGTTGCGCCAGTGGCGCAGTCGAAATCGGAAAAACAATCAACCGTTTCAGCCGTAGCAATTTACGCCTGATGCGCCGGCCTGAGTTGTAACCAAGTCGCGCGGGCTACGCAAAAAGTTCTTTGATCACTTTGCCACTATTGGCGATCTTCATCGGTCGTCCGTCGTTACTCGTGAACGTCGTTTCAAGGCTGATGCCCAGACTCCGGCAAATCGTGGCCATTAAATCTTCCGAGCTATATGTCGGCCCCTCCACGGCAGTCCCATCTTCGTTGGTTTGGCCAATTGCAATTCCCGGCTTCATGCCGGAACCACCCACTACGACGCTCCAACTGCGCGCCCAATGGTCGCGACCGGCATCGCCATTGATTCGCGGAGTCCGGCCAAATTCTCCCATCCAGATCACGGCCGTGTCTTGCAACATGCCGCGTTGATCCAAATCTTCCATGAGCGCGCTCATGCCCCTGTCCAAGGTCGGTAACAAATTGTTTTGCAAGGTTGGGAAAATGTTCTGATGGTTGTCCCAACCACCCAGGCTGACTTCCACAAACGGAACACCCACCTCGACCAGGCGCCGGGCCATCAAGCAGCCACGGCCAAAGTTGTTTCGTCCATAGCGATCTTGAACCTCGGCTGACTCACGCTCGACGCGAAACGCTTCCATCTGGCGGCTGGACATCAAGTTCAGGGTCTTTTGAATGACTTTTGCATGTTCGACAGCACTGCTCCCGCGATTGTCGTTAATGAAGTTGGCCTCCAGGCGACTAAGGGCCTGGATCCGCTCGGACATTCGAGCTGCCTCCACGTTCATACTTAAATTTCGAACTTGCCCGTTGGCGTCGACGCTAAACGGAGCCCATGCCATTCCCAGGAAACCGGGCCCCTCACTGGCACCACCGATCGCAATGAACGGGGGAATCTCGAGGTCCATCCGGTGCGCCATCAACTGGTGTGAAATAACAGATCCATAGCTGGGATGGATCATGTTTGGGTTGGGGACATAGCCAGTGTGCATATAGTAACGCCCGCGCGCATGATCGGCTTCGCGAGTACTCATCGAGCGGACAATCGACACCTTGTCCATCTGCTGCGCCATCATCGGCAGATGTTCACAAATCTGCATAT
>DAOLCX010000392.1:0-3785 GCA_035327685.1 Pirellulaceae bacterium
ATAACACCAACCGCCACATTTGACAAGTTTCTCGGGGTTTCCTGCATAATCTTGTTCGCAATCCTTCAAACAGGAATTGTAATTGTTCAATACCTGCATCGGCAGAGACATCCGATCACTCATCATTGGGACACCGCAGCAACTTGGGCTGACCCAAGTTCGTCCACGACAAGTGGAAGCATTGGTGCCACAGCAAGATTTCTGGGCACATGGTGAGACGGAAGGGCAGCACGAGTTACCGCGGCCCAACAATCGACCTCGGAACAACTGCGCTGAGGCTTCGGAACCGCAGAACATTACGACGACGCTAGCGATGATTAACGCTCGGATCATGGGGCACCTCATTTGAAAAAAGACTTGCGGAATTTAGACACGATTTGCCCAAATTATCAGTCCTGCAAACTGACGCGCCAATTAGACGGAAGCCGCTCGCGTCTCTTTTTCTAGTCAACCAACAATTTTGGCTGAATTGGTTCGTCAATTGTGAAATTGCCTGGAATATGGAGCACTTGCGAACTATCTCCACGATTCGTAGAATGATTAAGTGCTTATTGAGACTCAGTCTCATTATGAATCAGATTCGGCCGGCGAGGAAAGTGATGGTTTCCGGTTTTTTGGAATTGCAACATTTGCGTGCTGGTACTAAGGCGACGGTCGCCAAACTGGGTGGTAAGGCGTTAGCTGTGGCCCGTCTGGCGGAAATGGGTGTGACGCTGGGAGCGCGAATCGAAGTCCTCCGGCCAGGATCGCCCTGTATTTTCAAACTTGAAGACACCTGTATCTGTTTGCGACTCGAACCTGATTTGAAGGTTCTCGTCTCGCAAAATTGAGTATTCGCAGTTCACTTGAGGCTGGAACTCAACTCGGCAATTAATTCCTATTTCGAGTTATGACTGCGGCCATTCACTCCACTACGATCCGTGTCGCGGTCTTGGGGAACCCGAACACAGGCAAATCGACGTTGTTTAATTCTCTCACGGGATCGACGCAGCGAACTGCGAACTATCCAGGCGTGACCGTGGAGCGACGCACCGGCCAGTTGTGCATCGAGGGGCAACGATTGGAATTGATCGATCTGCCGGGGACGTACAGTCTGGCTCCACGGGCGCCGGACGAGTTGGTCACGGTCCAGGTACTTCTGGGTCAACTTCCTGGTGAACGACTCCCGGACTTGATCTTGTGTGTCGTCGATGCCAGCAACCTGGAACGGAACCTGTTTTTGGTCAGCCAATTATTGGATTTGAATCTGCCGCTGGTGGTGGCGCTTAACATGGTTGACCTCGCCAACCGCAAAGGTTGGGAAATCGATATCCAGGTACTGCAAGAGATATTGGGTGTCCCGGTCGTTCCGATTCAAGCCCACAAACAAATCGGCTTAGACAGCTTGCGACAAGCATTGGTCGCCGAAATCAGTCATCCACCGCGTGTGCGCCATGACCCATTCTCTCAACAAGTCAACGAGCGCATTTCACAATTGGACCAGGCCTGTCCAGACGATTGCCCGCTTAAGCGTTTTGTCGTAACGAGGCTCTTATTTGATGCAGACGGTTTGATGACCAGTGAACTTCGGGCGCTGGTCGGTCCAGCCGTGATCGAACGGCTTCCTGTGGAACAACAACGAATGGCGGAGACAACGGGCGTGAGCCTGGCGGAGCAAGAGCCACACGGGCGGTATGCTTGGATCAAGTCGCACAGCGCACGTTTTTTGCGGCGTCCCGCCAGCGCCGTTCAAACCTGGACCACTCGGTTGGATTGTTTGTTGACGCATCCCTGGGCCGGTATCTTGGTAGCCATTGTTGTCTTGGCGGCCTTGTTTCAAATCATCTTTATCGCCGCCGAGCCCGCGTCGCAGTGGATAGAGACTCTCAAAGGTGTGTTGACTGTCGGCGTCGAGGCGGTAATGCCCGATGGGGCATTGCGGTCGTTGATCGTCATGGGATTGATCAACGGCGTCGGGAATGTTTTGGTTTTTCTGCCACAGATTATGTTGCTGTTTCTGATCTTGGGCTGGTTGGAGGACTCCGGCTATTTGGCCCGAGCCACCTATTTGGCGGATCGAATATTGTCGCGGGTTGGATTGAGCGGATTGTCGGTGATACCGTTATTGAGTTCATTTGCCTGCGCCATTCCAGGTATCATGGCCACGCGAGTTATTGACAATTATCGCGACCGGATGGTGACCATTTTGATTGCTCCGCTGATGAGTTGTGCCGCGCGATTGCCCGTGTACATCTTGTTGATTGTGGCTTTCGTACCCGATCAGAGGTTTTTGAATGGTTGGTTGGGGCTTCAAGGGCTATGCTTGTTGGCCATGTATTTGGTGGGAACACTGACGGCGGTGATCGTGGCGTGGGTCTTGAGGAAATTTGTGTTCCCAGGGAAATCCAGCACCTTCTTGATTGAACTTCCCAGTTACAAGTGGCCGCAGTGGCGGGTTGTGTGGCGAAGAACGTGGGAAGGCGGAAAGTCGTTTGTTCAGGGGGCCGGCACTACGATTGTGGCCGTCTCCATTGTCGTTTGGGCATTGGCCTATTTTCCCCGCTCGGCGGAGACCGTTCCGGAGCAAATCCGTCACAACCTGGCCAGCCTGGAACTGCGGTTGGCGGAATCAGAGTTGTCTGATGAACAACGCGCGATGGTTGAAGACGAGAAGCAAATCCTTGACAACCAGGTCGCAGCGCTCTATCTGGAGTCAAGTGTCCTGGGGCGTGTTGGCAAATGGATTGAACCGGCCGTCCGTCCCTTGGGTTGGGATTGGAGAATCGGCAGTGCCGTGATCGCTTCCTTCCCAGCGCGAGAAGTTGTGGTTTCGACATTTGGAATTATTTTTGGGCTTGGCGAAGACGTGGACGAACATTCGGAATCGCTGCGCGGCGCATTGACCGCGGCGCGGTGGCCAGATGATCAGCGGCCGCTCATCACCTTGCCGGTCGCTCTCGGCTTATTGGTATTTTTTGCATTGTGTGCTCAGTGCGCTTCGACATTGGCCGTCATTCGGCGGGAAACACGATCGTGGAAATGGCCATTGGTGACGTTCGTTTACATGACCGCGTTGGCCTATGGGGGCGCATGGGTGACCGTCAGTTTGACGGCGACCTGGTGGGGATAAAACGATGTGGGATTGGCAAACCATCATTGCGTTGTCGGTGACTGCAGTGGCCGCCGGATACCTATGGTGGAGATCGTGGGTGAGAGTCCGCACTGGAACGGCATGCCAGAGCTGCGCCCTGCGTTGCACTGGCAACCGCGATAGGCGACCGCACCAGAACTTGGTCCCATTAGCGGGACCTTCAAACGGCCTGCCTACCACCCGCGGGCCGCTTGGCGACCAAAGTTTGAAATAGTACTGGACCTGACTTAAAGAGCCGAAAGAACCGAATGTGGTCTAACGTCACACCCGCCTGCGGAAAATAGCTGGCGTAGTCATAATTGCCATGCCAGGGAACCAGTCCCATCATCCAGAATGTCGCCATGGCCGATTTCAGATACACGATATTGAAAAAGCGGGCTGGCCAGGTACCCTGCGGAAGGGCGACATCCGCAATCGTTAACTTACCTCCCGGCCGGACCAGGCTGGCCGCGTGAGTCAGCATCTTCACCATTTCACGTTCCGGAAAAACGTTTAAGAAATAGTTGGTGGCGCACACATCATAGAACCCAAGGCGGTCATGCTCGAAAGCATTTTGGCATAAAATTTCAGCCGTCATGCCGGCGCGATCCAACCGGTGTCTCAACCGATCCAACATTCCAGAAGAAATATCGACACAGGTGACGTGGACTCCGCG
>DAOLCX010000393.1:0-3783 GCA_035327685.1 Pirellulaceae bacterium
CAGATCACTGGGAATTCCCCATCCGGGACCCCATTCTAGTCGATGCGCGGCCGTTTGTGTTTGAAGAAGCCGCCGCGGCAGCCGTTGACCGTGATGACAAAATGTATCCCGATGAGGAAGCGTCCGCGACGTCAACTCCGGCCTCAGCTTGAGGCAGATCCACATCCGCTTCGCGATGTACTGAGGGAACCGCATCAATCGCCAAACGGGACGAGATCGAGTCGTTTTGTTTGGCCGCCAACAAGAACCGTGTGACCGTATTGAAATTGCAGCCCGCAGCCGCCAAACCGCGAATGACTTCGGCCATATAAGAACTGGTTCGCCGTTTGGATGCCGTGCCATCCGAGTTGTAAACCGTGATCTCGATTTGCTCGTTACCCAAGGACTTAACCGTCAACCCCGATTCGACGAACAACGTTTTGTCGCTCAACTGTTGACTTTCACCGAACACCACCACTTCCGGGCGTCCTTGCGTCGTCACGTGAACCATCGGACTGGCCGTGCTGGGTATGACGTGGAAGTAGAAATCGGAATCGATCGGTTCGCGGCGCAACAGCCGATCATCGGCGTTTTTGAGTCGAATCGCGCGGAAGGCACCGTATCGGGCCTCGGCGCTTTCGCCATGCATCAAAGCGGCCAGTGCCTCGACGGCTGCCCGATCGTTGAGCGAAGCCAATGCCGTCAGCGCGTGCCACCGCCAGGCGGGCCGGGATTCGGCAGCCGCACGCAGGATTTCGATCCCCTCGCTATGACCTTGATAGGCTAGTGCCAACGCCGCACAGATATTGACATCCGGGTCCGCGTGGCGAACCAATCGTTGCAATGCGGGAATTGCGTCCCGACCATATGCCTCCAAACGCAATGTCGCTTCGCGGGCTTCGTTGGGATTGGCTGCCGCTTTCTCCAACTTCTCCAGGCGATTCATGCGCTCCGACGCCGATTCATCGTAAGCAATCTGAGCGATCACCTGCCCGTACCGTCCTACATTGAGTCGATAGGCGTCAGGTATGAGCAACTCAACCACCGTGTCGTTTTTGGCGGAGGCCACTCCCACTCGACCATCGCGGGTAATCGTCGTAAACCGTTCATTGATCGAGTGTGCGATGGATGCTGCCGAGCGGATACTCTGTTGCTCGGGACGGATGACAATGCCGATCTTCCGATCCTCCGTGACGACGCCGCCACCTGGAATTCGACCCCGCGTCCAACTCGACTTATCCTGGCGCGGACTGAACTGAGCATCGACAATCACGCTTCCAGTGCCATGGGCCGCCACATTACCTTCGATCAGCTTTCGTCCAAATTCGGCATTGCGCCGCAGTTTGGTTTTGACGAGAGCCCCTTCTAACAGGCTGGTTGTCTCAGACCGTGGTTCCAGGATTACTTCTAAATCAAAGGTATCGCCACGCCGCGCTCCTGGCGGAATGAAGCCCCGCAAAACCACCAATGACGTGTTGGGGTCGGCCAGCAGATCGATCGTGTTCCCCGTATCGCCGCGGGTCTTGAGTTCGCCGACCAGGTGGTCCCGTTGCCATGAGGGGCGTGGATCACTTCCAGTCCCATTCAGACCGACCACCAATCCAACACCCTGGACGTTATCCAGTTCAAAGCCAAAGAAATCGACGGCGTCGCCAATGTACTTAGTCTTTGGTTTGCGGTCGCCACCGAGCGGAATGATCGACTGGCTCAAGCCTTTGCCGTTTTTCCTGGTAACATTTTGGCACCCCGCACTGAGGAGCAATCCAAGGGCAACCGCCGACGTCAAAACAATTAGGCAAAAAAACCTTTGAAGCTGTCGTTTTCCACGGACGAAGCCCAAATCCGCGCGCAAACTGGCCATACGATGTCCCTAGGTTTAGATTGATCGATCAAAACTGGGGAAAACTAGCCATCTCGAGTAAATCAAACAAGTCCAAACCTTACACACTCCGCACCCTTATCCAAACCGCCAACCCTCCCCACCCTCCACGGGGATCCACGTCCACGGGGACACAGCCCATCAAAGGATCCACGTCAAAGGGGACACAGCCCATATTCAGATTGCCATTTTGTCATGGGCCGACTGTAGGAACGCGTGAGAAATCATTTCAAAATTTGGATGGCACTGGCACAGATTCGGCTACCCAAGAGTGGCCCAGTTTTAAACGGTATCAGGCCGAATCTCAGTCAGTGTGAAGTGCTGATCAGCGGGAGTCGTTTTACCCGCGTTCCCTAGCTTGCCCAATATTGCGAACATTGAAAACAACAAAAGAAGTCGCTAGTTGACCATTGTGGGCGTCCCGGCCCCGACCTGACGGCCAAACAAAGTGGTGTGTCCCCGTGCGTCCCGACTAGGTGGTGTGTCCCTGTGGACGCCGCCACGCCGTCGCCAGCTTTGAAGCGCCCGTCCGGCAAATCACCGACACCTTGACTTCATCCCCGACTACCAGCGTGTCCCCACCGTTCCGCAAGACCCCGTCAACATCAAAGTCGTCTCGCTCCTGGCCGATCTGCACGACACCCTCGAAGCGGGGGCCCCATCCTCATCACCGGCACTAGCGACGTGTTGTTGTGGATTCCCACGGCGTAAAGTGCGCGAAAATAGGCAATTTTGTATGGACTTGTTGGTCGCATGCGACTGCGTGCTATCCACCCCTTCAAAAACGCAAAGCAGTCCGCTGTTATCGGCTGGGAATCCGTGTAAAATCCAAATGTCGGATTTCGCCCAATGGTCTTAAAGGATCAATCCAAATGGCATCTGAATCAATCGACAATTGCGCGGTCAGTCAGGCAAACACTCGAGGCAGTCGAGTTTCATTGGGCGTTCACGTGAACCAACAAGGCGAATTTGTATTCGCTGGACACATTGACGGGCAGCGCGTCGCTGGTTCATGTCGCACCGGCGACAATCGACTTGATCAACTCTTGATCGATATTCGAGACTTTCTCATCGAGTACACGTCCCCAAAAGAACGTGCGGAATTTGAGGCCAACGGAAATCTAAAGGTGGGAAGCCTTGAACCTGGCGAAAAAGTCGAGGTCCACGCTAAGGGGAGTTGATGAAATCTCGAAACTGACCGGGATCAAGGAATTGGCATTTGATGCCGAGTTTCGCGAGAATGCCTCGTTCGAGCAGCATCGCTCCGTATCGAGCATTGAACAAGTGGCGCTTGCCATTACAGAATCGAATCGCGACACCGACATGTCGCCAGACCGACCCATCGCGTGTGATGATGTCAACAGGACGGTCAACCATTGCCATCGCGTCGATATCATCGATTCGTGCGCTGATTGCCCCAATTAGTTCGTCATCGGATTCGAATTTGAGCAACTCGGCCATGTTTGACCTTTGAGCTGAATCAGTGAGTCATCAATCTCTACGTTGATCATCCGGAATCCGAATGTTAGTCTGATCTTCCCGAATTGAACGTGATTTGTTGGCCTCGCCCGTGCCCCAGTGCTGGGCTACCAAAAACCACCCAAACCAAGAGAAAGAGCGCATGTTTGGCGGCCAATCTTGGATTTATAATCGAATCATGGATTTCGTGTCAACCTTGTTTTTACAAGGATGTTCTATTTCCGGAGGCCCAAGTAATAACAGATGTGTGTTAGACTTCTGGTTGTCCTCTCTGCCCATCTGTCATCTGGATCACCAGACGCCGTTTTCCATGGATCGTCTTAACGTGCCGTGTCTTGACCGCAATTCCGGAAGCAGACCGGAACTTCTTAAACAGCCGGCCGCCCATTAAAAGCGACTACACGTCGGCAGCGACTTGCTGGTGAGTCGATTCGTCGCAATCGTCA
>DAOLCX010000394.1:0-3780 GCA_035327685.1 Pirellulaceae bacterium
TGGGACAATGGCGCGAACTTCCAAAGACCACCGTCGAGTACGCATTGGACTTGGCGCAACTGGCAGCGTCCCTGATCCGCGCGGAACTCGCCGAACTGGAACTCGATTCCGTCGATCAGGCTCCGCCCGACATTCGGCTGCGCTGGGCCGAGTTGGCCGACGCGGCCTTTGACCAATTGAACTGGGCCGTGGGGCAGTCCAGTTTTGACCGATCAGTTTTGGATACCGAAAGCCGAGATTGGCATCCGTTGACAGACGACACGCGTTGGGATGCGCTCCTTTGGGATAACGGGACCAGCATGTAAAATCAAGCCACTCAAATGCGGGTCGGGAGTCGTGTTCAAGTCCAATGGTGGCTGGACCTCGCTGGAGGAGACAGAATGAACGGGTAAGGACTCCTGACCCTGTAACTCAAACTGCCTGGGAGCGATTGAGGGCAAGTCGCTCGCCGATCGGTCATTTGTGTTGCCAGAGGTCGGCTTGGTCCAGGACCGAGCGGGGACCGTCGCCGTCGAGCCACTGGCGGGCGGCCGAGTCACTGCGAAGAAACGTATCCCAAAACGCCGTCGAAATGGCCAGGATCGATCGGTGATGTTGCGGATTGCGCCGCAACCGGTCGTTGACCAGGCGCCGATCTGTAAAAACCGAGTGCTCGGCCTGATCGAGTACCAATTCGTATTTGTTCCCCGCAGGTAATGCCGGATAAACTCCGCGCCGGCTCTCTGGAGTCGCGTTGCCAATCGGCGAGTCGTCGTGCGTACCCGTCATCAACATCCAGGGGATGGTCACCGAGCGAAACGCCGCGTCGGCCCGTCCCCCCACAGGAACGCTGGGGCTAAGCGGCAGGGCCGCCTTAATCCGCGCGTCGGTGTAACGCGCTGAACCCATGAATGATTGACCGCTGACCGCTTGGGTGGTCACGGCGCCAAAGGAATGCCCGGCCATACCGATTCGCTCCAAGTCCAGCCGCTGATAAAGCGCATGTCCGGCGTCGGCATTCCATATCTCCAGTTGGTCGAGGATGGCGGGAATATCCTGAACCCGCAGCAGGAAGTTGTCGGCATCGGCCGCGCGGCGCAGCGCGCCCGGCCGTCCCGCCACCGGCACATTGCGCCACACAGACTCGTCGCTCCCCGGATGTTGAACGAACACGCACAAATAACCGCGCGCCGACCAGTGCTCTCCCAAGAACTTGCTCCCTTCCCGGCTCCCTCCCAAACCGTGGCTGAACAGAATCATGGGTGCGGCCTGCTTGTCTCCCGGCAAATAGACTTTCAGCGGGATGTCCCGCTGGCGCTTCGCGTCATGGCAGGAAAGCAAGAGTGTTTCCAATTCGACGCCGCGTACCTTAAGGGGATCGTAATCTTCCGCGGCAACCTGTTGCCCGGCGACTTGAGCGCAGAGCGGTTCGTTCCAGAGGGTAGGGGACAGGCACGCGACCGCGATCAAGCACGTTTTGATAGCCAACCGATTCGGAGTCATTTAACGAACTGCACCTCCGTCACCCAGATCAATTCATCCGCATTGACATTCAAACGGGAGTCGAAAGTCTGCACCCACGACAGCGCGTTTAGCATGAGTTCGACATTGCCTTCGGCTGTTGGTTTGTCGGTTCCTTGCTCTATCATATTCTGAACGACCAGTAATTGCCGGTTCAGGCGGAGCACATCGGACAAGGCGGGTCCTTCGAGGTGCAGCCAGAAATTGGTCTTGGTATCCGGCGTCGTCGAGTCCTGGGCAGAGGCAATCTGTTCGGCCAGCGATCGGGTGCTGGAGAGAATCAAGAGATCGCCCTGAAAGGCCAACGTCGGCGAAAAGTTGTAATGGACCAGTCCGCGCTGCGACCGCGCGTCCAGAACATACGTCGCCGCACTGATTTCCATGCCGTCACGGGCTTCGGTCACCAGATCGAGTTGCGGATAACCTTCCATGGCCAGTTGAATGTTCACAAAACCAATCACGCTTTGATAGGCGATGCGCAACCGGCGTTTGATTTCGTCTGGCTGCCGGAGTTGGCCCACCAACGCAAACGCGGGCAATTTCAGTTCAGGCGGATGGGTCGCGTCGTACTCTTGAGGTGCCACAATGATCTGCAGATCGGGCTCTAACGCCCCCAGAATATCGTTGCCAAAGTCGAGACCGGCAAACAAGATCGAGAGCTGGCTGTCGGTCTGCAATAATTGGGCGATGACATTTTCGTCAAACAAGTCTTCTTTTGATTGCCACCATCCACGGAGGTCGCGATGGGCATACACTTGGCCAATCGCCCCTGGGACGTGAGCGATCCGCGCCGCCCGCGGCTGCTGATTGTCCGCAAAAAAATAAGATCGCGCGGGCGAGATGCGGTGCAACTCGTGCGGCATGGAGATGGCCAGCCGCACTCCGTCGTCTTTCACATTGATGTTGGCTGCCACCACGGCGGCCTGGCCCAGGGCCTCGAATACGCCCCCGAGGAGCAACTCAGCACCGGCGTTGTCCGTCGTGCCGGACAATAATTCGCGGGCGAGTCCGGCGCGGCGCAAGGAATCCAAATCGGCCACGACCCACACGTCGGAAGTAGCGTCGCGCATTTTGGCCGAATGCTGCCACACCGCGGACGACGTCAAGCCATCGGTGGCCCCGTCGAGCGCGCGGTCCATCGCCGCTTGCAGCAAGGCTGCCTGATTCGACACGAAGAACCAGTCGTCGACGCGGCCCAATGCAAACTCTGGAAATCGCGCGATCCGGTGACCACGGTAGTCGATCATCTGAAACGGAGTCGCGCGGTTTTCGTTGCGCGCCTGCAATTCCACCCAACCCAAAATCGTGCGGACAATTTTGCTGAGTGTCGGTCCATCGACGGCCCGCGTGACCAGCAAGACTCCTTGCGACTGGCCATCGACCCCCATCGCCAAACCGTGTGCCGTCATGGCGCGCAAGGCCTCGCGCCAAGTCATTTCCAATTGGGCTTCGAGGATGCCGACGAACATCTGCGTGGCAAACATTTCCGGCCCGCGCAGAAATTGTTGCACAGGTGCCAACGCTTCAATTCTGCCGCGCAGGGGATGATCGACAAGTTTGTCCAGTAACTGGCCGGCTTGGTTGGCTTCTACATAAACAATCGTACTTTCAGGGAACAGCGCGGATGCACCGGCAGAAATGTTGGTTTGGGCCAAGACAGCCGCCGGCGCGCTCCACAACGCGACAAGCGAGATCAGCATGGAACAGCAGCGCACGAAACTTTGACATGTTGCAGCAGGCATCATTCTCCCTCTATCATTTGCATGTTTTGTATTCCCACCCGCTTGGATTCGCAAGCCCCAAGTTTCGCCAATCGTTACCGCTCATGGTATGGTAGAAACACTGTCCCCAAAGGTATTACCCGCCATCGACCGGTCCGGTTTTCAGATTCGCCTGGTCCTCGGCAGAGATAGTGGAGAGCGGTTGGTCATTCGGTGGATCATGTCCATTCGCCAGCAAATACATTAATCAAACTCGAGGGATGGAGCCCAACGGGAACGTCACGAAGACATGCAGGGAAGTCGCTCGAACGGAGCATTGTGTGGGGGCCGAAGCAACGTTAATCAACGACGGGGATGCTCCAGGGCAATCGCATTTGGAAACGTGCCCATTTCCCGCAGATCATTGATTCCAAGGCTTCTTCTGACCATCCAGCCATCAAGCATTTGCCGCGTTGGGAGATTTTCGTCAACGAAGTGTCCCGCGCTTGATGATCGAGAGGGCAATTCGCCGCGGGTGCCCGAACGACGAGTGGGAATCTTCAAATTGGCCCATCGTTTG
>DAOLCX010000395.1:0-3780 GCA_035327685.1 Pirellulaceae bacterium
ACGGTATTGATGGCCAAGCTTGGTTCTGGTGCGTTCCGCAAGTCGTCTTGTTGTAAATCGAAATCCTGTGAGTGTCGCAGATCGATTCGGGTAAGCCACCGTATTTTGTCGAACGACTTGCTTTACACACCCTACATTTCGTGAACGGTTACCGCGATTCAGACGCGGCGGATGAACTGGGAGGCGTAGCTGCGTACTTGTTTGCCATTGAGGACGTGGACCATCCGCAGTTGTTGAACGGTGGAGTCGCTGAAGCGGCCCAGCGGCAGATGGACCCACGCTTTCTGAAACCGTTTGGCTATCTGGCGCCAGGCCGGGCCGGGTGGGGCCGAACTGACTAACGCAATGTGCCGACATTGGCTGTGCAGACAGGCGGCGGCCAACAGGCGTTCTTCTAAGGTGCTCGCCCAGTTCAACCGCTCGTCGGTCCAAATATCGGGGATGACCATCGGCGGAAAATTAAACATGGCCCCGCCATAAGTCGCCAAGCAAATTCCCGGCCCGACGACCTGCTGGTGGAAATCCGTGGCAAAAAATGCCAACGTCGACTCGTTCTTGTGCTCAGCGTACCAGGTGGCCCGCCAGGGATATTCTCGCGGGTCGGCTGGTGAATCAAACAGCATCACACACGTATCGAGCTTGCCTCGGTTGGGCGGGAGCACCTTGACGTAAATATCGCCGTCATACCAGTGCCTCAACGTATCGCGAATGTCGATGCCGTCGCGAATACTGGTGGTGAACTTCTCGGTCTTGGCCAGATCGGCTCCCATTACTTCTCGCGCACGGTCAAACACCGATTGGCGAAAGTTCTCGATCAACACATCCTCGGGAGGCCAACTGCATTGATGAAAGGGATTCCAGGATTGGGCCCACTTCTGTCGGTCTTGTTGATCGGGGCGCGGCAGTAACTCGATCCGCGACCAGGCTATTGGCGGGCAAGGGAATCGATTAAAGGCCGCCAGCACTCGCCCGTCGTTCAAGCCAATCCGATCAATGCCCATCCGGGCGGATGGCTGCGAAGGGGGTTGGCCAATGCGGTATTGTTTGGCGCGTTCCAACACGTGAATCGCGTAGCCGTCGCCGGCGACCTGTTTGGCGGCCATCACGATGTTGGCCAACTGTGGGGTGAAGCAACCCTCGATGAGCGTCAGGTTGCGAATGTAATGGAGCATCAACGCCAACAACTTGGGCGTGATCCGCCGCGCGCGGCGTTTGTACTCGGCCAGGTAACTGGATCGCGCTGCGATTAACAGCCGTTTGACGCCATCGATCGCCAGTAGCGAATCGTCACCCAGATTGCGGCGTGCGCGTTCGTAAAGTTCCGTCGTGTAGGGCAATTCGCCTAACAGAAAAAACAACGTGCTCGGATCGACTTGATGCCACTCCGCCACGGGTTGCGGGGCATCAACGGGGCGCGCCAAATTGCGATCGAAATAGGCCCGGCGCACCCAGGGCCAATCCAGTACGCTGCACACGAAAACGATCCGCCGAAAGTCGATCGACAACTCGCGAAGTTGCCAGGCCATGCACTCGACGCGTTGCCGCCACTGTTCGTCGGCCGGTGCTCGCAGGAATGGTACTACCGCTGAAGCAAATTGTGCCAACGGGACTTTCTTCAGCGCAAATGGATCGGGAAGCGGTCGCGAGATCGGTCGATACTGATCAACTTCCAAATCGATAAACCGGATCGGAAGTCGTTCTTCGATGGCCCAGCGGATGGCAGCAATCACCCCTTGGCAAGGGTCGATCGGTACATAACTGGCGCGGGGCTGGGCTGCTTCGCCTGCTTCCTCGTCGTCAGTCACGCCAGGCAGCCAGCTTTCATCGGCCAGGACCACAGACGGCGTGGGCAATCCCAGAATGGCATTCTCGACGGGAGCTTGGACCGACGGAGGGAGGGGGACCGCCAGACAATCAAACGATTCCTGAGACAGGATTCGTCGGACTTCCCAAGCGAAGTCGCCGCTGCCATGCACAATCGGAAGCGCCGTCACGCGCGGTCCAATTTCCAACACGGAATCCAACATCAGTGCGGGCCTTCCAGCGACTAAAATGGGGGGCCATCATCGTCCGAATCTGATTCAAAAAAATCGGAGTCGGCTAAATCGTCGAAATCGTCTTCGTCATCTTCGTCGTCATCAGCCCCTTCGGCCAATTGCCGCCACAGATCGTCGTTGGCCCCTGATTCGTGATCGGGATGCAGCGGATCGCCCGATGAAAAAAAGAAATCACCAAACCCTAAAGGCAACGCCTGTCCACCCAAGGTCTTTTCTCTCGCTTGCGCCAGACGGTCCAAATCCAGCGATTCGGTTCCCAAGCACTGCACCAGGGCTTCCCGCCAGGCGGCATCGGTTGAAAGCGGGTGGTCCGTGTCTTGAGCCAGACGTTTCATGGCATACCGCAGTACATTGAGTCCATCGCGGGTCGAGAAATCGAGCTTCAACTGGTGGGCCTGATACAAAAACTCCACGGTCATTGCCAGCATCTCCGGCGCGCAAAACGGCAAGTGGTATTTCAATATGGCCAGTTCGTCTACACGGTTGGGAAAACTCAATTGCAATGTGGGCTGCAAGCGGCTGAGGATGTAATCCGGAATTTCAAATGTCGATTCGTCCTGGTTCATCGTCACCGCGCACCGGAAGTCAGGGTTTGCATTGATCGTGATCCCGGCCACAATCGATTCCACATAACGCCGGTAATCGAGGAGTGGAGCCAACGAGGCCCAGGATTTCTCGTTCATCCGGTTACCTTCGTCCAAAATACAAATGCCGCCGCGGATCATGGCGGTGACCAGCGGCGAGGGGTGATAAGCAATGCGGCCGCTTTCCGCCAACACCGGTGTGACCAATAAGTCCTCCGGTCGGGTGTCCGCCGTGCATTGATAGATGTAAAGTTCTTGGCCGCGAACTGCCGCGGCTGCCACTGCCAACGCCGTTTTCCCAATCCCCGGCGGACCGACCAGTCGTGGCGTCAGCGGCAGGTCTTGTTCGTTGACGACCAGCCAGCATGCCAACACCTGTTTCAAGATTTCTTGTTGGCCAATCCACTCTTGGGAGATTTGGTGCGGGTGAGCCAAATGGAGTCGGACGCCTTGGATTTCGACTTCGCGCGGCGATGGCGCCGATTTTTTAGCTCGTGAAGTTGTCATGATGTCGTGAATGGGGTTGCGCAACGTACCAACGCCAGGGCCGGTCTTGCGGCATTCAACGCGCCTGACGCCCGGGCATCTCATTAGTTTACCAACCCGGTGGGGCAAATCGTAGTCCCGTTAGGTGACCTGGGCCGCGCTCGTCAAGCCTCAGTTCTTGTGGACTCGCCGCAGCAGCCAGTACCCGACGCAGGCCAACGCGACGTTGCCCGTCCAAACCATCCAGGGGGGGAGCGCCCCCGACTTGGTCTGGCTGACGCCCAGCATCATCAACGGATAATACAGCAAGAGAATCGGCATGAAACAAATCGCGAAATTCGTCCAAAAATCAAACCGGCGCATGAGAATCGCCAGCGGTGCGCCAATCAACATAAAGCACAAGCAGCTAAAGCCATTGGCCCATCGTCGCCACGGTTCCGAACGCAATCGGTGCTCGCGATAAACTTCCGTTTTCAAGCGGTCGAATTCGGCCGACCACTTGGGGTGCGTCAAACCGACGATGTCACCCGTGGCCGTTTGAGTCGCCATTTTCGTCGCCAATCGCCGCCGCAGTTCCGTCAGCTCAGCGCGGTGACGGACCAGTTCGCGCGGGATGTTGCGTAGTTCCATATTGGAGGGACTGTCTCCCGAAT